>CAZLGN010000065.1:0-10063 GCA_964558865.1 uncultured Methylomagnum sp. | reverse complement strand
ATACCGGCCTGTCACGCCGGTGGTCGCGGGTTCGAGTCCCGTCCGCTCCGCCAATAATTAAAAAACCTCGAACCTTTGGGTTCGAGGTTTTTTTTTGCTTATTCATCATGATTTCTTGAGGTGCTATTTATGCTGACAAAAATTAGAGAAAAATCCCAAGGTGCTTTTGCAGGCGTTATTCTGACCGTCATTTGCGTCCCATTTGTCCTGTGGGGAATCAACAATTACATCAACGACGGACAAGAATCCCCCGTTGCAACCGTAGGAAAAAAAGATTTTTATCAACGCGATGTCAATAAAGCCTACGAAAAGTATCAACAAAGTTTAGGTGGTTTAGCCGTTGATGAAGCGTCAATGAAATCACAAGCACTCAGTAAACTCATTAAAGATGAAGTGCTTTTACAATATATCCATCAAAAAGGTTTGACGATTACTGACGATGCGATTCGTGACTTTGTTCATAACTTACCGTATTTTCAAACAGACGGTAAATTCGACGACGCAAAATACAAGCAAATGTTGTCGTCCCAACGTATGGCTTCAACCGAATTCGTCGCTCAAATTAAAAATGCGCTGGTGATGGAACAATTCCAACAAAGTATTTTAAACAGCAGCTTCGTCACACCTTATGATTTAGACCGCGTGTTCAAAATTCAAAATCAACAACGTGATGTTGAATATGTCACGATTTCTGCAACGGCTTCGACTGAACCCCCCAGCGATGACGCGATTAACCTTTATTATCAAGCGCATCAAACACAATATCAGTTGCCCGAACAAATGTCAGTGGAATATATCGAATTGACACTAGAAGATTTAGCGAAAACCATTGAAGTCACTGATGAAAAAGTAAAAGCCTTTTACGACGAGCAATCGGCACAATACAGCACGCCTGAACGTCGTAAAATCAGCCACATTCTGTTTGAAATTAACGATAAACAAGACGAAAAAACGGCGTTAGAAAAAGCCAATCAAGCTAAAGCAGCTTTAACTAACAAAGATTTTGCAATCGTTGCCGCAGAATTATCAGATGATAAATTGACTGGTAAAAATGGTGGCGATTTAGGCTTATTTAGCGCGGGCGTAATGGAAAAAGATTTTGATACGGCAGCAATCGCACTGAAACAAGGCGACGTTTCTGCTCCTGTCAAATCACAATTTGGCTACCACTTAATTAAAGTTACAGAATTAACGTCAGCTGAAATAAAGCCTTTCGACAGCGTAAAAGTCGAAGTCACGAAAGCCTATCAAAAATCGCAAGCTGAAAATTTGTTTTATCAGCAAGGCGAATCTTTGACCGAAATCAGTTACCAAAATTCGGACAATTTACAAGCCGCCGCAAATCAACTTAATTTAACGATTAAAAAAACCGATTTATTCACCAAGACACAAGGCGAAGGCATAGCAGCGAATGAAAAAATTCGGAGCGTAGCATTCGGTGATGAAGTGCTAAATGGCACAAACAGTACGCCGATTGAAATCGGTACGGATCACTTAGTAGTTTTACGTTTGTCAGAACATAAAGCAGCTGAAAATAAACCGTTAGAACAAGTTAAAACAGATGTCATCAAAGCGGTTCAAACGGAGCAAGCGCAACAAAAAGTGATTGAAACCGCACAAGCGATGAAAACAAAATTGTTGGCGGGTGAAAATTTAGCGAAAATTTCGGCAGATTATAAATTACCCGTTCAGAACGTCGCGGGTTTAACACGCATGAAAAAAGATTTTAATGTGATATTAAATGAAGCTATTTTTAAAGCGGCAAAACCTATTGGCGACAAACCCACTATTTTCACCGTAGCATTGCCGACACATGAACAAATTGTCGTGAGTTTGACGAAAGTTCAAGACGGCACAATGAATGAAGAAGACAAAAAACGTACCGATATGGCGAAGAAAAACATTTCAAAAGCCATTGGGGACAGTGAATTTAACGCGCTAATTAACACGTTAGAAGAAAAGGCAGACATCGACATCAACTTGCCAACAACACCCGTGCAATAATCGTTTTACTTTCGGGCATTGCGGCAATAATCAGCGTTTTTTATTTATCCAAGCCGACAAAATCCCAAACTTGATGTGATAGCGTTGCGCCACTATTCTCTTGAACTGGCGCACCGTTTGGGTAATTTTGGTCATAAACTCGTTTTGCATCGGCAGCCAATTCCATCATTCCCAATTGTGTGTAAGCCTCTTGCAAAATTTCCAGTGCAAACGGCACTGCAATTGAACGCGGATATTTTTCCATCACTGTTTTGGCACGATTCACGGCGGCAATATAAGCGTTCCGTTTCATGTAGTAACGAGCAATGTGAATTTCGTGCATTGCTAAGTTATTTTTAATTGCCACCGTGCGTTGTTGAGCGTCAGCAACATAATGGCTTTTGGGATAACGGCGCATCAATTCTGCGAAATTTTCTAGCGCGTCATTTGCATAAACTTGATCACGTTGAGACGTATCGGTCGGCAAAAAACGGTCTACAAAAGTAATGCCGCGATTGTAATTCACTAATCCTTTCAAATAGTACGCATAATCAACATGATTATCACGCGGATAAGTTTTAATGAAGCGGTCTGCGGTGGAAATAGCCGCCTCGGCATCATTGTTTTTATAGTACGCATACGCGCTATCAATCAACGTTTGTGGCGCAGCATTATCAAATGGGTAACGCGCTTCTAAGGCTTCATAAAGTTTAGCGGCTTTGTCGTAATTACTTGCTTCCGTCATGGCTTTGGCTTCAGAACGGAATTTGTCAGCATTCCAACCCGTGTAATCTTCTTGTTCAGTCGAACCACCTCCCGCTAAACTTTGCAGCGTTTCGCAACCCGTCAAAACGGTTAAAGAGAGAATTAAACAACAAGCTGTGAAAATTTTAATTAGAATGGTGTGCATTTTTGTAAGATTTCGAAATGAATTTGAGCCAATCAAAAGCCTGTAAATCGGCGTGTTTAGTGGCGCGAGTATAACTTAACAACCCATGAATTAAAAATTAGACGTTATGACAGAATTATTAACAACCGAAGTCCCACGCGAAATGTCGGGAATGCGTTTAGATGCTGTTCTTGCTGAATTATTCAGCGAGTATTCGCGCAGTAAATTACAAACTTGGGTAAAAGCAGGACGAGTAAAAGTAGACGGCGAAGCCTTAAAACCGCGTGATAAATTAGAAGGCGGTGAATGGATTGAACTCGACGCAGAACCCGAAATTGTTATTACCTACGAAGCTGAAAACATTCCACTCAACATCATTTTTGAAGACGACGACATTCTGATTTTAAACAAACCAGCAGGATTAGTAGTTCATCCTGCGATTGGCAATTGGACGGGGACGCTGTTGAATGCGTTGTTGTATCACGCGCCACAATTGGAAACGTTGCCGCGTGCGGGGATTGTGCATCGCATCGACAAAGACACCAGCGGTTTGTTGATGGTGGCGAAAACGTTACAGGCACACAATAATTTAACCGAACAATTACAAGCGCGAACCATTCACCGCGAATATCAAGCGATTACACACAATCGCATGATTGCTGGCGGAACGATTGACGAACCGATTGGCAGACACCCGACAGACCGCTTACGTTACGCTGTCAATCGTGATGGCAAAGAAGCCGTAACACATTATCGTGTGATTACTCGCTTCAAACGCCACACGCATATTCAAGTCAAACTCGAAACAGGACGGACGCATCAAATTCGTGTTCACATGGGACACGTTAATTTTCCATTACTTGGTGATCAACTTTATAGCGGACGTTTCAAAATGCCTGCGAAATGCGGCGAAGAATTAGAAATTGTGTTGCGCGGTTTTAAACGCCAAGCCTTGCACGCGGCAAAATTAGGTTTAGTACATCCGACGACAGGCGAATATATGGAATGGGAACAACCATTACCCGAAGATATGTTGAATTTACTCGCCGCGTTGGCAAAAAATGATGCAGAAGAACAATAATTTTATTTTTCCGAATTGGATAGTGCCGCCAAATGTTCACGCGGTAATGACCACGCGAAATGGCGGAGTAAGTCAATCACCTTACGGTAATTTCAATTTAGCCACACACGTTGGCGACGATTTAGAAAATGTTTTAGAAAATCGGCGATTGCTCAAAACAGAATTGGCTTTATCAACCGAACCGTTTTGGCTTGAACAAATTCACAGTGATAAGGTTGTAGATGCCAACAGCAATTTGATTTTACCGAAAGCCGATGCAAGTTATTCAAATCAAAAAAACGTGGTTTGTGTGGTCATGACGGCGGATTGTTTGCCCGTTTTGATGTGTTCAACAGATGGCAAACAAATCGCCGCCATTCATGCAGGTTGGCGCGGATTGGCGAACGGTATTATTTCTAATGCCGTTGTCACATTAAATACGAAAGACTTAATTGTTTGGCTAGGGGCGGCAATTGGTGCCGAATGTTTTGAAGTTGGTGACGATGTGCGAGATATTTTTTTAGCAAAATCGACAGATTACGCCGTCGCCTTCAAAAAAAATGGCACACAATGGCTGGCGGATATTTACCAATTGGCACGAATTGAATTGGCATATTTAGGCATTACACGGGTTTATGGTGGCGAATTCTGCACCGTGACAGATGCAGAACATTTTTATTCTTACCGCCGTGATAAAGAAACGGGACGAATGGCGACCTTGATTTGGCGCGACTAAAACTTTACTGATAATCGCCATACAATTTGGCGTATAAACCGTTTTTTTCAAGCAAGGCTTCATGTTTTCCTTGTTCGCAAATCTGCCCCTCTTCGAAAACATAAACGTGATTGGCTTGTTTTACCGCACTTAAACGATGAGCAATGATAATCGTGGTGCGGTTCTGCAAAAAATCCTGCAACGCTTCATGAACATTAAATTCCGTTTCACTGTCTAACGCCGATGTGGCTTCGTCTAGAATTACCACTTTTGGATTTGCCACGACCATTCTAGCAATCGCTAAACGTTGACGTTGTCCGCCCGATAAACGCATTCCACCACGACCAACAATTGTTTCTAAACCTTGCGGCAATTCTTTTACCGTTTGTGCTAATTGAGCAGTTTTCAGCGCGTGCCACAATTCGTCATCAGTCGTTTTTTTGCCGAGCGTTAAATTGGAGCGAATTGAATCATTAAATAAAATCGGATTTTGCAAAACCGTCACCACGTTTTCGCGCACCACGTCTAAACCAATTTCTTCAATTGGCACGCCGTTAAACAAAATTTTTCCCGATGTGGTCGAATACAGACCAATTAACACTTGAATCAAGGTGGATTTCCCGCCACCACTCGCGCCCACTAACGCAACTTTTTCGCCTGCGTTGATGTGTAATTGAATACCGTTGAGAATTTTTTTATCGCCATAACTAAAATGTACATTTTCAACGCTGACAGAAACCGTTTTTTTGTTTAAAAACGGATTTTTTCGATGCGGATAACGCGGTTCTTGACGCAATGAAGTTAATTTATTGATGCGATTTAACGCCCCTTTCGCACTAAAAAAAGCGTATTGAATGTTCAAAATTTCCTGTACGGGCGACATCATGAACCACAAATAACCAAAAACGGCGAGCATTTGTCCCATCGTCAAATCGGAATAAAACACCAGCAACATCGCGCAAGCTCTGAAAATATCAAAGCCAAACAGAAAAATTAAAAAACTAAACCGTGACGCTGCTTCACTTTTCCACGCAAACGCGCTGGAACTAGTTTTAACATTCAACGCTAAATCAATGAGTTGTTCACAATAATGTTTTTCGCGATTACTAGCACGAATTTGATGAATCGCCTCAAGCGTTTCGGTTAGTGATTGTTGAAAGATGCCGTAAGCGGAATTTTCTTTGGCTTTGAGATTTTTCACATTCGCGCCAACCACGCGCGAAAAATAAATCACAATCGGATTGAGTAGCAAAATAAACAGCCCTAATTGCCAGTGCATCCACAGCAAAATTGCCGCTGTTCCTGTCACAGTCAAAACAGCAACCAGCAATTTTGCCACCGTTGTACCGACAAAATTATCAATCGTGTCTAAATCTTTGACCAAATAAGTGCTAACGGTTCCTGAACCTAAACTTTCATATTCTGTCATCGAAATGGTTTGCAGATGTCCAACTAATTCCGAACGCATACGAAACACAATATCTTTCGCAATGAGCGTAAATTGGCGTGATTGCAACACGTTTAAAATCAACGCTAACAACCGTAAAAATACTGTCAAAACTAACACCGCACCAATATAAAGTAGCGGTGATTGCCACTCGGTAGGTGAAATCGCATTGACAATATTGACGACAGTTGCAGGTTTATTAAGCAACACTTCATCGACTAAAAGCGGCATCAAAAGTGGCACAGGAACACTGACAATCGTGGCAAAAATAGCGATAAAATGTGCCGAAATAAGCTGTTTTTTATGTTTTAGCGCAATCGAGAGAATGTATCGCCACGAATAAGTTTGAACGGGCATTTTAGGCTTGTGCTTTAGCGGCTTGTTCAGCGTCGTATTTTTTACGTTTGTCACATTTTTCAGTGCAAACACATTCTGCCGCCGATTTTCCGCCGCCGCATGAACCTTTAATGGCATTGCGTCCAAAAATTACGCCAACTGCCATAATGGCAATTACTACTAACATCACACCAAATGTCACTAAAAACGTCATGCCTTTTTTCTCCTTAAAATTGAAATCAAATAAACAAACGGCGATTCTATCACAAGCCGAAATATCACTAGTACATCAAACCGAAAACAAACGGGATTAAAATATCGGCACAATTTGCTGAAAAACTGAGTATTAAAAGCTCAAGCCTGATTTTTTTATAATCCCATTTTTTAACAGTTTGGTGTACTAGTTAGCGGAAGTGAAAACATCGTCTTTCTTAGTGAAATCTTAACCATCTCAAATTAGTAACTTGTTATAATCAATCAAACGTTTTGTTCACAAGAAGTAGAAAATTCTGCAAAAGATAATGATAAATAGCAATCAAATCAAAAAATTAGTGACTATAAGACTAGCAAATGCGGCTTTGTTTTTATATTTCCTTAATTTTTCAGTTTATGCAGATTCCGAAATGGATGAAATGCTTAATATGAGCTTGGAAGATTTAATGGAAATGAAGGTTTCTATTGCCACCAGAAGCGAAAAATCCTTATCGACAACCGCCGCGCCAGTTTTTGTCATTAGCTCGGATGATATTCGCCGTTCAGGTGCGGCAAATATCCCTGAATCGCTACGCATGGCACCTGGCGTACAAGTCACACAAGCAAATCCACATGATTGGAATGTCAGTATTCGTGGTTTAAATGACCAAGCCGCAAATCGTTTTTTAGTGTTAGTGGATGGACGTAGTGTTTCGGGTGGTCTTAGCACGGGGACATATTGGCGTGATTTACAATCCATCCCAATGGAAACGATTGAACGGATTGAAATTATTCGCGGCTCAGGTGCAACAATTTGGGGTGTTAATTCTACGAATGGCGTTATCAATGTCATCACTCGCTCGGCATTAACGACCAAAGGCGCACAATTGACCGCAGGCGGTGGCACCGCGCAACAAGGTTTTGGGCGTTTTGATTACACAAAAAAAGTCAGCGACAATGCCAGCGTGCGCGGTTATGGCACTTATTACAATGTTGCAGATGCAAAAGGTGATAAAAATTTTGAAGGACAAGCTGGTTCAGGTTGGACAGGGGGAGCGCGTTTTGATTGGGACAACAAAAATGGCGACATCGTCATGGCTGATGCAAGTTGGATTGAAAACGATAGTGAAGAATCGGGTTCATTAACAATGCTAAAAAAACCTTTTACAAAATTTATCAATAGCGAATCTTATAAACATCAAAGCGGACATTTTTTGACACGCTGGGAACACCACATAAATGACAAAAATTATTGGGCAATACGTTCATTTTATGAACATGTTGACCGTAATGATTTTCCATTGCGTATAAAGTTTGATGTTTTTGATGTTGATTTTACGCATTATTTTTCTTTAAACGACCAACATAATCTAACTTCTGGCATGGGCTACCGACGTACAAATGACGATACAGATGGCTCGAAAACACTTACACTCAATCCCGCCTCGGTTGGTAACGATATTTATAATGCCTTTGTTCAAGATGAAATTGCATTAGATGAAAATAAACGTTGGCTTTTAACGTTAGGTTCGCGGTTTGAATACTACAGTTTGACAGGATTTGAAGCTGAACCGAGTGGCTCATTGAGCTGGCATATCAATGATAAACATACACTTTGGACAAGTATTTCCCGCGCCATCAGAGTTCCATCACGCGGGCAAACCAGTGATTCGTCTTACTTAATCTATAATTCGTCGCGTTACGTTGGCGGCTCTGAAATTCCTGTCATGGTGCAGGGTAAAGGAAAATTAGGTATAAAAGCCGAAAATGTAACGACTTATCAAATGGGCTGGCGAGGGGCATTTAGTGAAGATTTAACAGCAGATGCAACCGTTTTTTATTCAAACTATAACGATCTTGTTAATTCAGTTGCCGTTGGAACGCCCGCTTTAAATAGTAGTTTAGGAATACCCGCCATTATTTCGTCTTGGCAAGCAGAAAACAGTTCCTACGCACAAAGTTTCGGCACAGAATTTAGTTTAAATTGGCAAACCACAAAATGGTGGCGTAATTATTTGAGCTATTCCTTTATCAGCGTTAATACACAACCTTATGCTGGCAAGAAATTAGATTTTTACGACGCAAATAGAATAGAAAAATCCACACCAGAGCATCAGGTTTCATTACGCACGAATTTTAACGTGACACAAGATATTGATTTCGATATTTGGTGGCGTTACACCGATTCAACATTGGTAAACAAAAGACCGATTGATGATTATTTTAATACCGATGTTCGCGTGGCTTGGCGACCTGTAAAAAGTTTGGAATTATCATTGATTGGGCAAAATTTAATTCAAACGCAACATATCGAATATCAAGGCGATTTTTTACAACCTCAAATGACTTATGTGCCACGCGGTGTTTATGCAAAATTTAATTGGCAGTTTTAAATAATCGATGCTTAAAAAACTTATTTCCCAAACGGCCATTTATGGCTTGAGCAGTATTTTCGGACGCTTTCTAAATTACTTACTCGTTCCCCTTTATACTTACTATTTCACCGCAACCGAATACGGCGTTGTGTCGGAATTTTATGCGTATTCGGGATTTTTATCGGTGTTTTTATTGCTGGGTTTTGAAACAGGTTATTTTCGATTCCGTGGCGACCACGATAAAGCCTATTCGACGGCATTGAGTTTTATTTTGTTGCTCAATCTCAGTATTTTCGGATTACTCATAACGTTCAATAGCGCAATTTCTGGCGCGTTGCATTACGCGAATCATCCTGAATATGTTTTATATTTCGCCTTGATTTTGACCTTTGATGCCATTGCTGCCCTGCCCTTTGCAAAACTTCGCGCTGAAAATCGCGCTCTGCGTTTTGCGAGCATTAAAATTTTTGAAATTCTGCTAACGGTGGCATTGAGTTTATTTTTCATTATTCTTTGCCCTAAATTACAAGCGCAAAACGTTGAATGGTTGCATTACGTTTATTCGCCCAGCATTGGCGTAGGCTACATTTTTTTAGCAAATTTAATCGCTAGCGGAAGTAAATTTTTGTTTTTGATGCCGCAACTAAAAGGCTTAAACGCGGGTTTTGATTGGCACACTTTCAAACGTATGGCGCGTTATGCTTTGCCAATGGTTGTGATTGGTTTCGCGGGAATTATTAACGAAATGCTTGACCGTGCGTTACTCAAATATCTGTTGCCTTACGATGCCGCAACAAATTTGGCGCAATTAGGCATTTATAGCGCGTGTTACAAGTTGTCGATTTTAATGACGCTATTTATTCAAGCATTTCGCTATGCGGCTGAACCGTTCTTTTTTTCGTATGCAAAAAATCATGACGCAAAAATTATTTATGCTCGCGTGCTGCATTATTTCAGTATTTTTTGCGTATTTATTTTTTTACTGGTGACGCTGTATTTGGATTTTTTCAAATACTTTATTGGCGAAGAATTCCGTGCGGGTTTGCACGTTGTACCGATTTTATTG
>CAZLGN010000064.1:0-10108 GCA_964558865.1 uncultured Methylomagnum sp. | reverse complement strand
ATATTGGTTTAGGTGTCGATTACGCGGTGCATATTTGTTTGTATTACCGTGAACGCAAAGCGCGGGGTTACTCGAATCTCGAGGCGATTCATCACAGCATGAGCGGTGTCGGTTCATCATTATTTTTGTGTGCATTGACGACGGCGTTAGGATTTTTAGCATTTATTCCAACCGATTACGCGGGCGTTTCAGAATTGGGGATTATTTCGGGCGGTGGTATTTTCATTGGTTTAGGTATTTCGCTGACGGTTTTACCCGCATTGCTTTGCATTTTACCAGTGAATAATCCGAAGCCGATTAAATCCGCTTTCGCGCCACAATTTATCGTGACATTTCCATTTCATTACGCAAAATCAATTCGCGTATTTTCAATTTTATTAGCGATTGGTTCGATTGGCGCGTTGACGAATTTAACGTTCGACGCGAATCCGATTAACTTGCGCGACCCGCAAAGTGAATCCGTTTCGACCATTAAAGATTTGTTGAAATCAAAAAATGATTCGCCGTTTTCCGTCACAGGTTTGGCGAATAATTTGGACGATGCTAATGCGTTGGCAGCGAAAATGAAAACGCTTTCAGCCGTTCACGAAACGATTACGTTGAGTAGTTTTGTGGCTGAAAATCAAGACGAAAAATTGGCGATTATCGACGATTTGAATTTGATGCTGGGGAATCAACTCGAAAATTTTAATGTGTCGTTGTCTGAAAATCATGAACAACGCGCGGCGTTAATTAAATTTAATGAACAATTGAAAAAAGCGATTGCGGATAAAACGCCGAATGCGCCGATTGAAACGTTGGAAAAATTACAAAGTCACATTGAGATTTTTTTGCACGCGCACAGCGATGAGCCAGCAATTTATACGCAACTCGAAAAAAATATGTTGGGTTTGTTGCCGTACACGTTGGAACGTTTGCGAACCAGTTTGAGAGCAACAGCGTTTGATTTAGGTTCGATTCCAGAAGAAATGCGTTCGCATTGGGTAAGCAAAGACGGGCTATATAAAATCTTAATCACACCCGCGAAAGACCAAAATATCGAAACGAATATGAAAGAATTTGTCGCGCAAATTCAAAGTGTGGACAACGCCGTTTCGGGGCTGCCGATTGCGAATGAAATGGGTGGTGGTGCGGTGGTGAAAGCCTTTTTGCAAGCATTCGCTGGCGCGTTCACTGCGATTACGTTATTGCTTTTAGTGATTTATCGTAGCTTTAAACATACCGCGTTAGTGATTGCGCCGTTGATATTGGCAGCTTTATTAACGGGCGCGACGAATGTTTTGCTCGATAATCCGTTCAATTTTGCCAACGTGATTGCGTTGCCGTTGTTGCTCGGAATGGGGATTGATAGCAGTATTTTGATTATGCACCGCATGCATTTCAATTTGAACGAAGACGAGAATCTGTTGCACAGCAGCACGACGCGGGGGATTATTTTCAGCTCGATTACGACGTTGTGCAGTTTTTCGAGTTTGTCCTTTACGCCCCATCAAGGCATGGCGAGCATGGGTTTATTGTTGTCGATTGGCTTGTTTTTCACAGTGATTTGTTCGTTGATTGTGTTGCCAGCGTGGAGCGGGAAGAAAATTTGATTCCACATTTGTAGAGGTTCACAGCGTGAACCCGCATAAACACAACGCGCCATTGATGCGATTTTTTATGCGAGCTTACGCCGTTATGTCACTACGAAAAGTTTTGTGTAATCAGTTTGTAATTTGGATTACAAATAGATTCGTTTTTACGCATTCATCGTCGAACGTTCAAACTCTTGCATAAAAGCAATTAACGCATCAATACCACTTTCTGGCATCGCGTTATAAATACTGGCACGCATTCCGCCGACTGAACGATGACCTTTCAATTCATTCAATCCAGCTGCTTCGGCGGCGGTTAAAAACGCTTTATCCAATGTTTCATCTGCCAAAATAAACGGTACATTCATTTTTGAACGAAACGCTAAATCAACAGGATTGCGGTATAACTTTGACTCATCAATCGCTTGATAAAGTTTCGCTGCTTTAGCGATATTGCGTTGTTCCATCGCTTGAATACCGCCTTGTTCTTGAACCCATTTCAACACTAAGCCCATCAAATACCAGCTGTAAGTTGTTGGGGTGTTTAACATAGATTGATTTTTTGCTTGTTCAGCGTAATTGAAAACAGGTGGGACAGTTTTTGAACATTTTCCCAACAAATCATCACGCACAATGACAAGCGTTACACCTGCTGCGCCCATATTTTTTTGACTACCCGCATAAATCAAACCGAATTCATTAATATCAACGGAACGCGAAAGAATGTTTGATGACATATCGCAAACTAACGGCAATCCCAATCCCTTTGCGTCGGGCGTTGCATTGAATTCTACGCCGTGAATGGTTTCGTTTGAGGTGTAATGTAAATAGGCAGCATCAGTGTCAATTTCCCAGCTTGAAATGTCGGGAATTGTAGTGAAATTGCTGCCTTCAGAACTCGCACTGACAATCGCATCACAATACGGTTTGGCATCTTTAATGGCTTTTTCTGACCACGCGCCTGTTTTGACATAGCAGGCTTTGGTTTTATCGCCCAAAATGTTTTGCGGAATAAACGAAAATTGTGCCGACGCGCCACCTTGTAAAAATAACACGCGGTAATTTTCTGGAATGCTCATCACTGCGCGTAAATCCGCTTCTAATTCTGCCGCAATACTTGAAAATTGTTTGCCGCGATGACTCATTTCCATTACCGACATTCCACTTCCGCGCCAGTCGAGTAATTCAGCTTGTGCTTGTTGTAAAACCGCTTCAGGTAGCATTGAAGGTCCCGCACTAAAATTAAAAATTCTGCTCATGTTTTAAATTCTCCAAATAAAAAAATAATAAAAAGATTCGATATTTTACCGATTAAACGCCCCGATAACCCGAAGTAATCGGATAACGTCTGTCGCGTCCAAAAGCTCGCTCTGTAATTTTAATTCCCACCGCTGATTGGCGACGTTTATATTCGCTTCTATCGACTAATGAAATCACCCGTTTCACCTCTTCTGGCGAAAAACCTGCCGCGATAATTTCGTCGGCAGATTGATCTTGTTCAATATAACGCGCCAAAATCGGATCAAGTATTTCATAGGGCGGCAACGAATCCGTATCTTGCTGATTGGGCGAAAGTTCCGCCGACGGTGGACGTGTTAAAACGCGCTCTGGAATCACCAGCGAAAGCGAATTACGATGACGTGCCAATTCATAAACCAGCAATTTCGGCACATCTTTAATCGGTGCAAAACCGCCACACATATCGCCATAAAGCGTCGCATAACCGACACTCATTTCACTTTTATTTCCCGTCGTTAAAAGCAATTTTCCTTGTTTATTTGACATCGCCATTAAAACGACACCACGACAACGCGCTTGGATATTTTCCTCCGTGGTATCGGCTGGCGTATTTTCAAACGTTTCTGCCAACATTTCTGTAAATGCTTTCACCGCAGGTTCAATCGGAATCTGGTGATATTTCACGCCCATAATTTCGGCTTGTGTTTTCGCATCATCGTTGCTCATTCGCAACGTATATTTTGAAGGTAACGAAACCGCTTCGACATTTTCTGCACCTAAGGCATCAACGGCTAAAGCCAACACTAAAGCAGAATCGATGCCGCCAGAAAGTCCTAAAATCGCACCTTTAAAACCATTTTTGCGAACATAATCTGCCGTTCCTCGCACCAAGGCTTTATAAATGAGCGCAATTTCTCCTCCATTAAAAATGGGAGCAGGCGAGGTTTTTATTAACGGCTGACCATTTTCAAAGTCCACCACGCCAATTTGTTCAACAAATTCTTCTGCTCGAAAAATAATATCGCCGTCAGAATTAGTCACAAACGATGCGCCATCAAATACCAATTCATCTTGTCCGCCGACGGCATTCACATAAACAATCGGGATTTGTGCAGTTTTAGCGTGTAAACGAATTAACGTTTCGCGTTGCGCGGCTTTGCCAGTATGAAATGGTGAGGCGTTTAACGTCAGTAAAATTTCAGCGCCTGCTTCTTTCGTAGCTTGTACAACGTCAAAATCCCAAACATCTTCACAAATCATTAAGCCAAAAAATTGACCCTTGAATTCAAATACGCATGGTTTATCGCCTGCGGTGAAATAACGCTGTTCATCAAATACGCCGTAATTCGGTAATTTTTGCTTACGATAAACAGCTAAAACACTACCCTCAGACAAAACTGCTGCACTGTTATATAACTTGTTGCCGTTCAATTCAGGAAATCCTATCACAATTCCAACGTCTGGCGCGATGTTTGCTAGTTCATACAAAAGATTGTTCGTTTGAGCAATAAAATCCCGTCGAAATAACAAATCTTCGGGCGGGTATCCTGTTGTCATCATTTCTGGAAAGACAATTAAATCAATATGATGCAAATTTCGGACTTCGGTCACAGTTTTGACAATTTGTTTAAAGTTAGCGGCAAGATTGCCGATTACACTGTCAGTTTGAACAAGCGCGATTTTTAGAAACATAGTTTTCGGGTGTTTTTAGAAAAAGTTGATTGAAAGTGAAAGGTTCGTGTGAACCGCTGGATAATCATAACCCAATCGCGTTTTGTCCTGACGATTTAATAACTATTCTTTTTTATTGACGCAGGTGACCAAAATGAAAACGGAACAAGAAACACAAAATGACTCTATCTGGTGGAATTTTATCGAAGCATTGAGTGATGAATTTATCAATCAAACAGGCTTTGGGATTTATGCTCATATCACGCCACTCGATGTCCATCATGTTTATAAAGAATTTCAACAACATGAAGCACCGATTCGCCATTTCGCACGAGATTACGTTCGCGCTCATGTGTAATCGATCTTACCGACGCTGTCGTTTTATTTGACGCGGCAGCGTCTTTTTTTTGACTAAAATTTGGCTATTGTGAATTGCACTATGAAAACATTAACTTATTTTTCAACCAATGCTTTGTCGTTAATTTTGCCGATTGTGTTACTTTTGAGCGGCTGTGCGGGAGATATAGATATTAAACCCGAATCCGTTGCGCCGCGTCACGTTGTGAAAAAAAGTGTCAATGCCCCCGTCGTGGATTATGCGTTGCAATTTCAAGGTGCGCCCTATAGTTATGGCAATGCGTCACCAGAAAAAGGCTTTGATTGCAGTGGGTTTGTGAAATATGTTTATGATCAAAACGGGGTGCATTTGCCGCGAACAGTCAAAGAAATGGCGAATGCTTTAACGCCTGTGCCGAATGATAAAATTCATTCGGGTGACTTGGTATTTTTTAATACATCGGGAGATTCGGTGTCACATGTTGGAATTTATACAAATGGCAGTAATTTTATTCATGCGCCAAGTTCAAAAACAGGTAAAGTAACGGTGTCGAGTTTGAAGAATAATTATTGGCGTGAGCGATTTATTGATGCCCGTCGTCCAATTAAAGAATAAAAATCACCGCTTTAAACATTCAAACGGTGATTTCAATATCCCGCAAAAAATTCAATCAATAAATCGTTTAGTCAAATCCCCAAACGCATCAATTCGACGGTCACGCAAAAAAGGCCAAATTCGACGCACCGTTTCAGAACGAACCAAATCAATTTCAGCCGTTAAAACTTGCGTATCACTAGCATTTGCATGAGCTAAAAACTCGCCTTGCGAACCTGTGATAAAACTATTTCCCCAAAAATCAATTCCGCTTTCACCGTGTGGTGCGAATTCAAAACCAATTCGATTACACGAAATCACTGGAAGTCCATTTGCCACCGCGTGACCACGTTGCACGGTAATCCACGCATCGAGTTGGCGAGCTTGTTCTTCGTGGGTGTCGTTTTTGTCCCAACCAATTGCGGTTGGATAAATTAACAAATCTGCACCTGCTAACGCCATTAACCGCGCGGCTTCGGGGTACCATTGATCCCAACAAATTAAAACACCCAATTTGCCAATTGACGTTTGAATCGGCGTAAAACCCAAATCACCAGGCGTGAAATAGTATTTTTCGTAAAATGCGGGGTCGTCGGGAATGTGCATTTTGCGATATTTGCCCGCGATGCTGCCGTCTTTATCAAACACTACGGCGGTATTGTGATAAAGCCCCGCTGCACGGCGTTCAAAAAGTGTCGAAACAATTACGATTTTTAATTCTTTCGCTAACGCTGACAAAATGTCGGTCGTTTCGCACGGAATTGGTTGCGCTAAATCAAACACAGAATGCTCTTCGGTTTGACAAAAATACTTGCCCAAATGCAATTCGGGCAACACAACTAAATCTGAACCTACCGCCGCTGCTTCTCGAATTTTCGCAATTGAAAAGGCTAAATTCACGTTGTAATCGTCATCGCCGCACGGTTGTTGAACCGCGCTAACAATCAATTTTTTGGGCATGGATTAACCTCGCGCTTGCTCAGGAAATTGCATCGTCATGCAATGCAAACTGCCGTATTGATGAACAAGCGGACGGCATGGAATGGGAATAATTTTGTGTTGTGGGAATACTTGCGCCAATCTTTTTGTCGCAATACTGTCCATCGGGTCGCCGTAAATTGGCACTAAAACCGCATGATTGATAATTAAAAAGTTCGAATAATTGGCGGGCAACGGTTCATCTTCTTCATCAAAAATCGGCGTTGGTAACGGCAATGGAATCAAGTTATAAGGTTCGCCCGTTGCGGTTCTAAAGACTTCCAATTGCATCCGCATTCTGTCCAAACTTTCAAAATGTGGGTCTTTGAGATTATCGCAACTGGTGTAAGCAATCGTTGTTGGGTTGCAAAAACGCGCCAACGTATCGATGTGAGCATCGGTATCGTCACCTGCTAAATTTTCTTGTTTCAACCACAAAACCCGTTTCGCGCCTAAATGTGTTTTTAATTGTGCTTCAATTTGTTCTTGATTTAACGCACGGTTACGGTTTGGATTTAGCAAACAATGGCTGGTCGTTAAAATTGTTCCTTCGCCATCACTTTCAACGCTGCCGCCTTCCAAAATAAAATCAATGTCGTGATGCGCTTTGCCTTTGAAAAATTTGGCGTTTGCTAATTTGTGATTCAATGCGTTGTCGTTGGCAAAATCGTATTTTTCACCCCAACCGTTAAATTGAAAATTGAGATATTTCAACGCGCCTTCTTTTTCGACAGTTAAAAAAGTTGTGTCGCGCACCCAAATATCATTGACGGGCGCATGAACAAATTGAATATCTTCTTTGCGTTCAACCAATTTTTCAATGTGTTTTTGATGCTCTTCATCGCGGCAAACAATCAACAATCGTTGATATTCAGTAATCGTGTCAGCAATGATGCTGTAAGTTTCTTCGACGGATTCGAGGCGATCGCTAAAATCGCCCGTTTCATGTGGCCATGCGATTAAAACGGCAGCTTGTTTTTCCCATTCTGCTGGAAATCTAGTCATTATTTTGTCCCCGTAAAATTGATGGTTGGTGATTACAAATTTTTTATTATTTGAATGTAGAGAACTCGAGGTGGTTGAAAAAATCGGTGTCGTTCCCGCATTTCCGTATTTGAAAAACACGGGAACGACAATTTTTAGACTGCTGCTAAACCCATGATGTTGTAGCCACAATCAACATACGTTAGTTCACCCGTAATGCCTGACGCTAAATCGGAACACAAAAACGCTGCGGCATTGCCAACTTCTTCAATAGTGACATTCTTTTTTAACGGTGCAGCATCCGCCGCTTTGTTCAACATCGCTTTGAAATCGTTAATACCAGAAGCTGCTAAAGTTCTAATTGGTCCTGCGGAAATTGCATTAACGCGAGTGCCTTCTGCGCCCAAAGAAACTGCCATGTAACGAACATTCGCTTCCAAACTCGCTTTTGCCACGCCCATCACGTTGTAATTTGGAATGGCGCGTTCGGCACCCAAATAACTCAATGTTAGTAATGCGCCATTACGCCCCGCCATCATTGCGCGTCCTGCTTTTGCCAACGCGGTGAAACTGTAAGAGCTAACATCGTGCGCGATACGGAAATTTTCGCGGGTTGTCGCGTTCACATAATCACCGTCTAAGGCTTCACGCGGTGCAAACGCCACGGAATGCACGATACAATCTAAACCATCCCAATGTTTGCCGAGTTCGATAAAAACATTATCGATATGCTCATCAAACTGCACATCACATTCGACGATAATTGATGAATCACATTCAGCCGCTAATTTTTCAACTCGCCCGCGAATTTTTTCGGTTTGATAAGTGAAGGCGAGTTCAGCACCTTCGCGGCGCATTGCTTGAGCAATTCCCCAAGCGATTGAACGATCGCTAATTAGCCCTACAATCAAAACTTTTTTGCCTTGCATAAAAGCCATGAACATTACTCCTAAAAATCGAAACGCTTAGTGGTGATGTCCGCCAGCACCGTGAACGTGACCGTGGTCAATTTCTTCAGCCGTTGCGGGACGAACTTCAATCACTTCGATGTCGAAATTTAAAGGCATTCCCGCTAACGGGTGATTGCCGTCGATAGTAATGTTTTCACCTTCTATTGCAACAACCGTCACAATTCCAGGGCCTTCACTTACGTCAGCGTGAAATTGCATTCCGACTTCGATGTTATCAATGCCTTCAAACATTTCGCGCGAAATAACTTGTACGCGGTCTTCAAAAACTTCACCGTAAGCATCCGCTGCGGGAATTCGGACACTGAATTTATCTCCTTCGTTTCTACCGTGTAAGGCTTTTTCCAAACCCGAAATAATGCCACCTGTGTCGTGTAAATAAGCAAGCGGTTCGCTGTCAATTGAACTGTCGATAACTTCGCCAGCGTCGTTAGTGAGGGTGTAATGAATTGAAACGGCGGTGTTGGAGCTAATTTGCATTGGAGAACCTTTATAAAATGCTAAAAAATGAGCGGATATGATAAAGGCTAGCGCGGATTTTGTCTGAAAAATATCAGTTTAGAACAGGTCGGGGCAGGTTCAAAACCTGACCCGACATTTGAAAAATTTAACACAAGCCTTGTACGTGTTCATCGAAACCGTAATTTTGTGCAGCGGGCGGTATCAATATCGAAAATGTATTTTTCGCATGAATCCGTTGCGAATTGAGCAACGCGATAATTTCTGGACAAAAGGAAGGTGTCAAACTCGCGCAGATTTCTTCGTCGGCGATAGGATTAAAAGCATTTAACAAGGTTTCAAATTTCATAACGGCATTCCTTAAAATAAAAGTAACAACTGCTTTATCGGCAGTTTAAGGCGGTTGTATGAATTTTTAATGACACAAATTTCAGGCAAAAAAAAGAGAGCTTTTGCGCTCTCTTTTCTGTTTCGAATTTGTTTTTTGCGAGAAAAACTTAGAAACCTAAACCCAAATAACCACCAGCGGTGATGCCGTCTGGATTTACGCCATCAACATTGTCAAACGAGTGATGATAACGAACGTCTGCACCTGCATAAATGTCTTTCCAGATTTTGTAGTCAGCACCCGCACCGAACATCATACCTGGATTTAATACGGTAATTGCGTCAGACGGTGGGCTGATAACGGTTAATTCAAAACCAGCTGGAATTAACCAAGGACGGAAATTACTACCTTTTAAGAATTTGATTTTTGGCGAAGCAGCTAACGTTAATGCGTTGACTGTTGCTGTTTCGTTGTTAGCTGGTGGTAAGTTGAAACCTAAACCATTAACAACACCTACCGCTTGTGCAGAAAGACCATTTGCTTTTCTTTCGCCTAATTGTTTGTAGTCAAACATCAATTCTGCTAACACATCAGTGTTGCTCATCATGCCAAATAAATTGTCGTTAATTCCGAAATCAAAACCAGCACCGAAGTACCAAGAATCTCTGTCACCAATTGCACCGACAGCTAAACCATTACCAGCACTTCCTACACCTGGGATGTTTGTTGGATCCAAAGTGCCACCACGTTGATCGTTGTTATGTCCATAACCGCCACGGAAGAACACCATGTTGTCTTTCGCTCCTTTTGACGGAGTGCCTTCTGATTTCACAGAATTCATCCATTGATCTAACTCTTGAACTTTTGCAGTGTCTGGATCAACGTGTGCGCGACCTGAAGCGGCTCTCAAGCTGCGGATTTCAGCTTGCATTGCTTGTAATTGTGATTCTAAAGCGTCAACTTTTGCGTTGCTGCT
>CAZLGN010000063.1:0-10112 GCA_964558865.1 uncultured Methylomagnum sp. | reverse complement strand
TTATTACCGAATTTAATGGGCAGTTAATTGACCATTCGGCAGATTTACCGCCAATGGTAGGTATTACGCCGATTAACAATGACGCGACATTAAAAATTATTCGTCAAGGTGAAAATCGCACGTTGCATTTCAATGTTGGATTATTACCTGATGAAGAAGATAAATTAGCAGCGGCAAAAAATCCGTCCAATAAATCGCCAGAAAATCAATTGGGAATCACCGTTTCAGAACTTACGACAGAACAGCGTCAATTGTTACAAATTCAACGTAATGGTGTATTGGTGCAAGAAGTTTCAAAAGGCGCGTCGCGTGATGCGGGAATTCAACGCGGTGATGTGATTTTACGAATTCAAAATACTATCGTGCGTGATTTGAATGATTTTGACAAAATCGTTAAAAAATTGCCGACGGGTGTTTCGATTGCGGTATTGATTCAACGTCAAGGAAATCCAATTTTCTTGGCTTTGAAATTGAAATAATCACACAATTTTATTCCCACGTTGTTCTAGCGTGGGAATTTTACTGTTTCAAATTAAGCTTTAACTAAATCCAACCAAACGGAACTAATATTAGAAAACTCTTCGGCACGGCGTGGACGAATGCAATGTTCTGTCAAATAATCATCAATCGCTTCAATAGAATGTTCAAACTTAATGCCATAAAAATTATTGATGGAATCTTGTTGGACAACGTGAGCATCATATTTAAAGTGTTTTCCATTCAATGACAACTCAATTGTCATATCTTGATTTTGTGAGTTGAGTAAGGCGTGATGCGACGTATTAAATAACGCCCCGAACTTACTAATACTGACTAACTCAACATTGATTCCGCCCGTTTTAAATAACCCAATGCGAGTAATGGACATCGAAATATGGTGTTTTTCCGAAACAGGAACTCGCATTTCAGAATGGAGATTATCTTGAATTAGCGTATCGAATTTAGCGGATATGTTATGAAAATCTGCAAAATGTGGCATAGGTAAATACTCCTTGAAATTTAACACTGAAAACAGATTAAAGTTTTTCTGTTTCAGTCGCGTGTCAGATTTATGTTTTTTCTGTGACAGCTCAATTTTGTCGATGTAATTATTTTGTCAAAAACATTTATTACAATCAAAATACTATGAAAAAAATCAAACCTAAAAAACACAAACTTTTGCTGCGCCATTTAACACTCGAAGATTACGACAATCTGGCGGTTTTAATGGAACACGTCTACGATAATCTTGGTGGCGCGTGGAAAAAAGATCAATACGTTTCGCAAATTACGCGCTTTCAACAAGGGCAAATCGTCATTGAAGATAACGGCATTTTGGTTGCAGCCGCGTTGAGTATGGTGGTCGATTATTCACGCTTTGGCGACGGGCATACTTACGCACAAATCACTGGCGATGGTTATTTAACAAACCATGACCCCAACGGTGACACACTTTATGGGGTGGATATTTTTGTTCATCCAAAATATCGCGGGTTACGTTTAGGACGACGGCTTTACGATGCACGAAAAGAATTGTGTCGCAGTCTGAATTTACGTCGATTTATTGCTGGTGGACGCATTCCTGGTTATTACAAATACGCGGATAATTTCACGCCTGTTCGTTATATCGAAGAAGTGAAAATGCGTGAAGTTTTCGATCCTGTTCTTTCATTTCAACTGGCAAATGGTTTTCATGTTCGTAAATTACTGACCAATTATTTGCCGATTGATAAAGAATCGAAGGGCTTTGCAACGTTACTCGAATGGGTAAATTTGGATTACATTGATAAAAAACCGTCATCAATTGTTTCGTCAAAAAGTGTCGTGCGTTTAGGCGTAGTGCAATGGCAAATGCGAACAATGACCAGCGTCGAGGAATTATTGAAACACGCAGAATTCTTTATTGATGCGGTGGCAGGTTATCATGCGGATTTTGTGTTGTTTCCCGAATATATGAGTGCGCCGCTGATGGGGTTATTTAACGACAAACATCCGCCCGATGCGATTCGTGCTTTAGCGGGATTTACCAGCGAAATCCGAAACGGTTTGCTCGACATGGCTATGTCTTACAACATCAATATCATTGCAGGTTCAATGCCAGAATACAGTAATCACGAGCTTTACAACGTATCGTGGCTATTACGCCGCGATGGCACATTTGAAGCGCAATACAAAATCCACGTCACGACAGACGAAGTAAGTTGCTGGGGCGTAAAAGGTGGCGACGCGCTGAAAGTGTTCGATACCGATTGCGGTAAAATCGCGGTACTGGTATGTTTTGATTCGGAATTTCCAGAATTGGCGCGTTTAGCGGCATTGCAAGGCGCACAAATTTTATTTGTTCCTTTTTGGACGGACACAAAAAATGCTTATCAACGGGTGCGCTATTGTTCGCACGCCAGAGCAATTGAAAATGAGTGTTTTGTAGCGATTACAGGCAGCGTAGGAAATTTACCGCACGCCGAAAATATGGATATTCAATACGCTCAAGCGGCAATTTTTAGTCCAAGTGATTTTTGTTTTCCACACGATGCCATTTTGGCGGAAGCGACACCCAATACAGAAATGACCTTGATTGCGGATGTTAATTTGGATTTATTGAAACAAGCGCGATCGCGTGGTGCCGCGCAAAATTTAGTTAGACGACGCGACGATTTATATCGATTGGAATGGATTAAGGAAAATTATGAAAGAATTATGGTTGCTTCGACACGCAAAATCTGACCGTAAAGCGGATGTGAGTGACATTGATCGCCCACTCAAAAAACGCGGTTTGCGTGACGCAAAAAACATCGGTGCATGGTTAAAAAAACAGCATTTAATTCCCGATGCGCTTTTAAGTTCGCCAGCAAAAAGAGCGATTGAAACGGTGCGAATTATTTACCAAGAATTGCACGTTGCAGGTTTGGTCATACAAGAAGATTCACGATTATATGCGACGGGCATTGAACAACTAAAAATGGTGTTAGCAAGCTGCCCCGAAACGATGCAGCGTGTTTTATTGGTAGGACATAATCCAGAATTAGAGGATTTATTAACACATTTAGTTGGTGCAAAAGCACTGCCAGATGCTGAAAAATTGTTACCCACGGCAGCGTTGGTGCGATTAGCAGTAAATAGCGCGTGGGCGGAATTGCACGAAGATTGCGCTCAATTATTGTCGATTACCTACGCAAAATCACTGTTGGAAGACTAACAAAATGTCGAAAATAGGCTTGCAACCTACTCAAACTCTTGCGGAAGCGGGGCAAATGATTTTTGCACATCATTTCCATGATTTTTTGAAACATGAAACGGGTACACGTTCAGGCAAAGATAATGAATCCGTACACGATATGCGGGTTGCAACGCGAAGAATGCGAGCCACTATTCGCACTTTTGGCAATCAATTTTCGCCCAGTTCAGTAAAGTTTTTGGAAAATAGCTTAAAAAAGATTGCTCAAAATTTGGGTGCTGTACGGGATTTGGATGTTTTTATTGAAAAATTAACGACTTACCAACAAAATCTTCCGTTAGACGAGCAATCGGGATTAACTCCGTTGGTCGAGTATTGTCATTTGCAACGCGAAATCGCTAGAGCAAAAATGCTGACGTATTTAGACAGCAAAGCGTACGAACGATTTAAAGCGAAAGCGGCGTGTTTTATCAAAAAAGAGATTTTAATCATCAAACCTGTTTCGATAAAACCAACGCCTTACCAAATCCACCACGTCGCGCCAGTGCTGATTTATAGTTGTTATGAAGCGATTCGCGCTTATGAACCTTTTTTAACGAATGCGTCGGTGAAACTTTTACACCAACTTCGTATTGATTTTAAACATTTTCGTTACACGCTAGAAAATTTTCAAGAAATTTTGGGAAATGAAAGCGTGATGGTTTTATCAGAAATAAAGGCGATGCAAGACCATTTGGGTAATCTGAATGACACCAGCGTTGCGTGTCAATTTGTAGAAGATTTTTTGCACAATTGGAAACGTTACCGCGAAAAACTTGCCACAACTCGTACCAAAAAACCAACCGCTATTGTCCGATATTTGAACGTTAAAATTGCAGAGCAAGAACTACTTTTGACGACGTTCCCTCATGCTTGGCATCAATTTAATTCGCTCAAATTACGTCAACACCTCGCATTATCTATCGCTGTTTTGTAAAACCAACTCAAGCGTCTTTAAAACGCGCATCGCTTTTTCAATACAAATTTGGTGATTTCTTTCACTTTGTGCGGCTTGCACAATCATTGGCGCACTCAAGCACAAACGTAATGCACTTTTCTCATTGCCGCAAATAACGGGTTGACCAATTTGACAGCGCGGATTTTGTAACGGCAATTGTTGATAAATAGCTAAGGTTTCAGTTTGCGAAAGTGGTCTTTTATCACGCAAAAGTACAAAAGGAAAAATAGTTGGCAGACTATCCCATTCTGTATTTTTAACCAATCCATCGCGATTCAAAACAGGTGTTTCTAGCGGCTCAAAATGGACTGATGCGTTTAAATAATTCTGCACTGTATTGGCAAAATTTTGAATCACAGCGGAAATCTTTGCATCGGTTAAAGCACAAAATGCGCGGTATTCATACAATGCCATTTCCATTCGAAGTAACAAGCCGAAATTTATTTTTTCGGATTCTAATAAAAATTTGATTGACGGCGGCAAAATCAACATTGCTGAAAAAGACGGCGCGGCTAAAAATTTTGATCCTGTTAATGCCATCATAAAACCCTGTTTTAAATAGGCGTTTAACGTCGTTCTCGAAAGTCGAAATTGACAAGCATCGATCAACACATTCAGGCGAGTTTTGTATTGATTTTTTAATTGAATCGCACATTTTGGACTGGGGGCAATCATGCCCGTTTTTGATTGGTCAGCGAGAATTAAAAGTACATTCTGGTCTTGTTCGATTCCCTTTTGAACTTGCGTGGCGACTTCGTCATCAATATCTGAAATTGAACGTGGCAAACCATTCGCAAAACGCAATGAAATAGCGACAACTTCAACATCTTGTCCTCGATTCAACGCAGCAGCAACGCCACTTCCCGTTTCATTACCTTCAACCATAATAATTAGCGTGTTATTTGCAACGTGTTTTGAAACCAAACAATGTAAATCTGTTCCTGATGGTGAAAAAATTAACTGTGTATCAGTCGAAAAACCAAGCAATTCAAGCCATTCAGCTTTTTGACGCATGATTTCGTGAGTATGAATTTGTTCGGAAAAATTCGCCTGCTCTAAACGAATGCGTAAGTTATTCGCAATGGCAAAATTTTGACTTGAAATGGGGGACGCAGTGGACGAACTAAACGCTAAAATTTCATCGTCTGGCGTGGGGGAACAACCGTATTTGTTGACACCATTTTCGTTTAACGCTAATCGGTCATCGCCGCCTGAAATCAATAACTGTGCGGTTTTGTGATTAAGCATCGTTACGCATTTTCTTTTTGAATACGAGTAAGCGTGCCGTTTTCAAACAGTTTTTTAAACGCGGCAACCAATTTAGGATCAAACATTCCTGCCGAATGCACCTCGATATTTTCTAACGCCGCTTCCATTGTCCAGGGTTCTTTGTATGGACGTTTTGTGGTCAGAGCGTCAAACACATCAGCGAGTTTCACAATTCGTGCTGATAACGGAATCTCCTCACCTTTCAATTTATTGGGATAGCCCGTGCCGTCATAATTTTCATGATGTCCCGCAGAAACTTCCCTTGCTAATTCATAAAACGAATTGTTGCCTAAAATTTTTACACCCGCTAACGGATGTTCACGCATCACAACCCATTCGTCGTCAGTCAATTTACCAGGTTTTTTCAAAATTGAATCAGGTGTGGCGAGCTTGCCAATATCATGCAACATACTCATCAACCCCATGTGTGCTGCTTCTTTTTCGTTCACACCAACCGCAATGGCTAACACTTCCGTGTAATGTTGAACGCGGTATAAATGACTAGACGTATCTTGATCTTTGCCTTCCGCTGCCAAACACAACATAACGACGGCATCTTTGTAAGCCGATTCTAATAATTCGCGTGCTTCATCTAATTGGCGTTGTAAATCCAGTGATTCTAACGCTCGAACCACAGTGAAATTTAACTCGTCGGGAATCCATGGTTTTGTTACATATTTGTAAATGTGTGCATCATTCACGCAAGCTAATAGCGATTCAACATCGGTATAACCTGTCAGTAAAATTCGTATGGCTTCGGGTTGAACTTTTAATGCGTGTGTTAAAACTTCCACACCACCAACGTTTGGCATGCGTTGATCGCAAATAATCAAATCAACAGATTGCGTATTTAAAATTTCTAACGCCGCTTCACCACCATTTGCCGAAAGCGTTTTGTAACCTTTGCGAAAACTGCGTGTTAGCGTTGCTAAAACATCTGAATCGTCGTCAACAACTAATAATGTGTGCATTTAGGTCTCAAGGTTTTCTGAGAAAATGTGATTATATGAATATACATTTTTGAAAGGGCAGATTTAGAAAAAATCTGCCCTTGCGGCAATTATCTTTCTAATAATGCCAATTTGCCTTCTTTGCCATTCCACTCATCAGCGTCTGGCATGGCATCTTGAACTTCAGTAATGACAGGCCAAATTTTTGATAACTCGGCGTTCAATGCTGCAAATTGTTCTTGTCCTTCGGGTAACTCGTCTTCAGCGTGAATCGCATTTGCAGGGCATTCAGGTTCGCACAATGTGCAGTCAATACATTCGTCTGGATCAATAACCAAAAAGTTTGGGCCAACATGAAAGCAGTCAACAGGGCAAACGTCTACGCAATCGGTGAATTTACATTTAATGCAGTTTTCAGTAACAACAAAAGCCATAATTTAAGTCTCGAAAAGGGATAAAAGTTGGGTTTATTTGAATGAGCATTTTAGCAGAAAGTTACGGTTTGCTAAACAAATGCGCGGGTTTTGGCGTTTTTTGTTGCAAACAATGATACGCTGCATTTTCGTATTTAATCGTTAGCGATTGCGAATTTTGATGTTCCGTTAAAAATTTTTCCGCTTCAATCGCTGTTAAATCTTTCATCATATATGTTGCAACACATTCACAATCTCGACTCGCGCGGGCTTTGTCATTTTCGGGATTGACCGAATTTTTAACTTCACGCTCAACACATTGTTTAGCAAAAGCAAATTCAAATTTTTGTTTATCGCTTGCGGTTACTTTGCTATCAAGTAAAGTGTGACTAATTGGCGTTTTAGTTTCCACATTATTGGTTTGTGTTTTGCCATCCGTCGTGGCTTTTTCATCTGAACAACCGTTGATTAGTAAAACGATGGCAACGCTTAAACTGGTTAGAAATGCTTTTTTTAAAAGATATTTTTTCATAAAATCACGCGAAAAATGAGTAAAATGGCATTATGCTAGAACCACAAAAAAAAGCAACGAGGCGTTTTTTCCTTTGCATAGGCTAACTAAATTACAATGAATCCTTACATCGCATTACCTTATAGTGAAGCACTTACCGCGTTTTTAAAATTTTGCCACCGAAAAACCTATCAGAGTAAAGTCGATATTATTCGCATTGGTGACATTGATAATCGCTTATTCTTTATTATCGATGGCTCTGTTGCCGTTTGTGCTGAAGATGAAGATAGCGAAACGGGTCACGAACTGGTTCTCGCTTATTTAAACAAAAACGAATTTTTTGGTGAAATCGGTATTTTTAAGGGCGAAGAAGTTAAAAAAGTGAATGTTCGAACTCGTGAAACCTGCGTGTTAGCGGAAATCAGCTACGCACGTTTGAAAGAAGTGTTACGAAAAGATTTACTTTATTACGCTCCCGATATTTTGTACATGATTGGTGAACAAATGGCAGGACGGTTACTGAATACTAGTCGCAAACTTTGCGAATTGGCGTTTATCGATGTCGAAGGGCGAATTGCTCACACGCTGTTGGATTTGTGTAAATCCCCAGATGCCATGACGCATCCAGACGGAATGCAATTGCATATTTCACGACAAGAAATTGGAAAAATTGTCGGCTGTTCGCGTGAAATGGCGGGACGCGCTTTAAAAGAACTGGAATTTAAAGGCGTGATTTCTTCGCACGGCAAAACGATTGTCGTTTATGGCGCACGCAAATGAGCAAATCATATTCTGACGATTTTTCTTGTGAGCGAACACTGTCAACGGCAAAACAAGATGCGGCTAATCACACCGCGCATTTAAAAGACAATCCACAAATGCAATCTCCCGCCTATCGATTGGCATATCACGATTTTGATTTCATGATTCGAGACGAATTACGTCCTGTGCGTTTGCAATTGGAACTGTTAAAGCCAGAATTAACGTTAATAGAACACGGTATTGAAGCAACCGTTGTGATTTTTGGTAGTGCGAGAACGTTGGATGCTGAAACTGCACAAAATTTATTGTGTGTTGCAGAACAGGCTCTCGCCGAAAATCCCGACGATGCCGAAACACAACGCGCTTTTCATTACGCTAAAAAAGCGGTTAAAAAAAGCCATTATTATGAACAAGCGCGACAATTAGCGAATTTGATTACTCAACGCAATTCAAAACAACATCCTTTAGTCGTTATCACGGGTGGCGGCGGTGGCATTATGGAAGGTGCAAATCGTGGCGCGTTTGAAGCAGGTGGCAAAAGCATGGGTTTTAATATCGTTTTGCCAATTGAACAAATCCCAAATCCGTACATTACGCCCGATTTGTGTTTTCAATTTCACTATTTCGCCATTCGCAAAATGCACTTGTTAATGCGGGCAAAGGCGTTGGTTGCTTTTCCAGGTGGTTTTGGAACATTAGACGAATTATTTGAAGCCTTAACGCTAATTCAAACCAAAAAAATGCGTCGAATTCCAATCATCTTATTTGGTAAAAGTTATTGGCAACGAGTTATAAATTTCGATGTATTGGTGGAAGAAGGCGCGATTTCATTGGAAGATTTAGCGTTAATTCAATATGCGGAAACAGCAGAAGATGCGTGGGCATTGATTTAAAAGTAACGAACCTTTTACGACTTTTGTCTGTATAACGCCATGACTTGTTTAACGTAATTCTGGGTTTCGGGATAAGGCGGAATGGAATTATTGTGGCGCAATACAGAATTTTCGCCTGCATTATAGGCAGCCACGGCAAGCGACAAACTATTTGGAAATAAATCGATTAAGTAGCGTAAATAGCGTGTACCGCCGTTGATATTTTGCTCTGGATTGCTGCTATTCATTACGCCAAAACGGCTCGCCGTCGCTGGCATTAGTTGCATCAAACCCACTGCGCCTGCTGATGAAATGGCATCAGCCCGATAAGCAGATTCTGTTTGAATCACAGCGTGCAGCAATTTTTCATCTACTTGATGACGTGCGGCGGCTTGCGAAATTAAATGATTAAATCGGGCTTTATTTGCATTGTTATAAAACGAAGTCGCTGTTGGTATATATGGCGAGGTGAAAATAAGTTGTGACGGTGCATTTTGCCCTGGAACCGTTACCCGCATTTTGCTTACCAATGCCACATCATTACGCGGTTTATCCGTGTAGATAACGTGTTTGGCACTGTCTTGATATTTATAAAAATAGCCAGTTGTTGCTGTTGTTGGACGCGCCACTGTTTTAATAATGGGTTTTTCCGCAACAGCGGTCGCCTTGTTGGTGTAACTAATCACGCCATTATTACCAACCACTTTTTTATAGATGTCGGCATGAGCATTTTGCCCACACCATCCCAACATCAGAAGAATCATTGCTCCGTTACGCATAAAATCAATACCTTTATTTTTTCGTGTTACCATCACTATTTTTGCGGCTTTCATCGCATTTCTGCGGTTTGTATCGGCAGAATTTTCGATTGCTAAAGCCGTAAAATTATAAGCGAAACCGAATCGGTGATTATAGAAAAGCAAAATTGATACCAAAATCCTTACAAAAAACGAAGAATGTTGTAGCTTAAAAAGATGAAATTACAAAACCTACTGCTTTACTCAACATTTGAACGTCTCTAAAATGATGACACTTCTTGTTTTACTATTCATTCAAAAATATGACCTACCCGATTGAAAAAATCCGCGCAGACTTTCCAATTCTCAACGAAAAAATTCGTAATAAACCACTCGTTTATTTGGACAACGCCGCGAGTTGCCAAAAGCCGCAAGCCGTGATTGATA
>CAZLGN010000062.1:0-10201 GCA_964558865.1 uncultured Methylomagnum sp. | reverse complement strand
CAATGCAAAAAGCGGCAATAATTCGATTTACAAAAACTTGGTTTTCGACAGAGTTGTCTTTGAGAGTGTAGAGGCGTGGCATGGATTAAAGGTTTTTCAGTAGTTTATCGTATTCAGCGTGTGAGCCAATCCAAAACCAAATGATTGTTTGGCTATCTTTCATTACGCCAACGGCTCGCCAACCAATTCCAGCTCGAACAGAATAAACCGCAGAATTTGTATTGAGTTTTTTAAATTCAACACTCGGATGCTGGGGATTTTGTTTCCACAAACGATAATTCTTTCTTGCTGTTTTTTTGATTCGTTCAGGTAAACCGCGAAACAACCTTCTAAATTCAAGCGTTAATTCAGATTTCATCGAATCCTTTTTTTATCGTTTTCCCCAGATTCGATTGTTGCAAAGCCGCTGAAGCCAATTGCTCTAATTTTGGTTGTGGCTGTTCTAACGTTTTTTGCCATTGCAATTCGTTTTCGATGTCGTCAAACCACTGCAAAATAATTTCTTCTTGAATTGCAGGCGATAAAACGGCGGCTTTTTCTATCAATTGAGCGAAGTTTGGCGTTATTGGTTTTGCATTTGAATAACTTAATACGTTCATTTTACTTCCTCGTTTTTCATTTCCATCAATTCAATAATCCGTTTCAACAACGCAATTTCTTTGTCTTTAAATTCATTGATGAGTTTTTGTTCTCTAAGTTCGGCGGTTTGTGAACCAATATAAACGTTGCTTTGAAGGTGTTTATTATTTTGCTTACAAGCAAAATTAACATTCACATTTCCTTTGTCGCTCAAATCTACTAATTCAGATAATTGCATTTCAAAAAGTTCAGCAACTTTTTGCAATTTTGATAATTTAACGTCGTTGTCTCCACGTTCAATATCACCGTAGCTATTCCTAGAAATTTCTAATTTTTCTGCCATTTGTTCTTGCGTTAAGCCTTTTGCTTCTCGAACTAATCTGATTTTTTCATTTATTGACATTGCGTGTCCGTTCCTACCGACTAAATACCTGATTTGCTTGATTGTAGCAGCTTGGTTAAGAATTTAGAATTTAGCTGCCTCAATGGGAGGTTTTATTATTCATGTTTAAACGGAGAAATTTTTATGAAAAAAGTAATGATTCCAGTTTTATTTGCATTATTGCTTGGTGTTTCAAGTGCAAATGCTGTTGATGTATCAACTCAACCAAGTGGTGTAAAAGACTTATCGTCAGTCTTGCAAAATAGAGCCGACGAGGCGAAACATAGTCGATGTATGAGTCAGTGTGCGGGCAACAAGGATTTTGGGAGATGTCTACAAGTTTGTAAGAACAGTTAAGAAAACGGCTTTACACACAAAAGCAGTAACAAAACTCATGCTTGAACTCAACAATTCAGTACGTTAGTTGTCAAGTTTCGTTTCTCGTTTTCTAATCTATTCACGGCGTGTTTTATGTTAAAAAAATGGCAATGTACTAAATGTGGAAAAACAATTACACATCCAACTACTCCCACACCGAGTCATGGCGGTGTTGGTAAATGTAAAGAGACTTCTTCAGGAAATCATATCTGGAAAGAAGTAAAATAAACACCAGCAACGAAAAGCCCCGACTTGCATTCACAGCAAGTCAGGGCTTTTTTCATTCTCCTTCGTCAACAAATAATCCAACCAAAGATTAGACACAATTCCTGCACGGTGTTTTGTTTTAAGCCGCTTTCAATTCAAAATGCAATTGTTGCCGCTCTGCTAGTTTTTGATAAATGCTATCGGGGCATAATTCCAAACCGTTTTTCCAACACAATGCGCCTAATTCTAAAAAAAACTGTTTGAAATAAGCGTCATCTTTTAACGGTAAAACTAATTCTGCATCTCTATCGACTAACTGCTGTAAATCGTAATCCCCGTAAGAATTATCAGAAAAATAAAGTCGTAACGTTTTTTGTTGCAAATAATAGGCTCGAATAATTTTAATCATTGTCAGCTCCCGCAATGCGTTGTAAAGGTTTTAAAGCAACGGCTAATTCCCAGTTTTCGCGTAATTCTTCTTGGTGGTCTTTTGCCCATTCGCGCACCAATTTGACGGCTTTACTGGGTAATTTTCCTGCTAACAGCTCACCAGTTTCGATAGCGAATTGCGCTTGTTGTCCTTGATAATCGACATGGAAATGTGGCGGATTATGGTCATCGTTGTACATCCGAATGTAAATACCGAAGAAATAAGAAATGACTGGCATGTAGTTTTCCTTTTTGTAGTTAAAACCGCCGCACAAACCGCATGACGTGATAAACAATGAACCAACACGCCGTGCCGCTTAAAACAGGCAACCAAAACGTACCGTGTAATTGCGCGGGAGCTTTGAGATTTTCAAACCAAAATAGCAACAACTGTGAAATTAACAAACAACCAAATACAAACACGCTTTGTTGAGGAAGGGGAAATTGCCGTAATTGTCGATGCCAAATCAGCACCATGTAAATAATCAGCGAATACGACAGCGCGTATTGTCCGAATAATCGCCCCATCAAAACATCGGTAAAAATACCAAAAAACCAAGCGTAACTAATGCCGACACGTTCTGGAATCGCCAAACTCCAGTAAATCAACACCAACAAAACCCAATCGGGATTGAATAACGCAAGGCTTTCGGGAAATGGCACGATGCGTAGACACATTGCAATGATTAGCGTCCCGAAAATTCGAACGCAATTGTGGTCGTTATTCATGTGGTGCGGGTGTTTTAATCGCGGGCGTGGTCAATGGAATCGGCGTGTTGTTTGTCCACACAATCAATAATTCACGATTGCGGTCAAGCATTGCTTTCGGCGTAGCGGTAATGTGGGTAATAGATTTATTGGTGGTTTGCGGAAAATCATCGACTACCGCGACAGGATAACCCGCTGGAAATATGCCGCCTAATCCCGAAGTAATCAGCAAATCGCCTGCTTGAATATCGGCGTTATTGGGTAAATACGGCAGATTAAGTTGATTTGAAATGCCACTACCAACTGCGATGGTGAGCAAACCATTTCGATTCACTTGCACAGGAATTGCGTGATTTGGGTCGGTGATTAACATGATTTCAGAGGTAAATGGCAACGCTCGAAACACTTGCCCGACCACGCCATTTGAATCTAAAACGGGTTGTTGTTGATGCACACCAAAACGAGTGCCTTTATTCACCACCATAATGTGTTCATACGGGGCGAGATTGATTGACAATAATTCGGCAATTAAAACCTGTTCGCCGAGTTTGAACGAATTTTCGAGCAAGGCGCGAAGACGGATATTTTCTTTTTCGAGGGCTTCAAATTTGAGTAATTGCGTTTTATTGATGAGTTGCTCTTGGCGCAATTCGGTATTTTTAGTTTTGAGCGTGGTGTAACTGGTTAAGGCTTCAGAGGCATTTTCAAACAAACTGATAGGTAAATCGACGAGGTATTTTAGCGAATCTGTTGCGATTGATAATGTGGCACGAACGGGCATTAAGCGTTCACTTCGGTATTCAGTAATCAACAATGTGATTGCGGCAAAAATTGCAATCAATAAGCGCACGTTAATCGATGAACTAGTCGCAAATAAGAGTTTGATAAAAAATGCCTGTGTAGATGTGGGTAAGACCGAATTATTCTAATGAGAAAGCCGAAACGCCTTTTTTGTCGAGCATTTCTAAAATCATGCCGCCGCCGCGAGCCACGCAAGTTAGCGGGTCTTCGGCAATGTGAACAGGTAAGCCCGTTTCTTCGGCAATTAAACGGTCAATGTCTCTGAGCAACGCGCCGCCACCTGTTAAATAAATACCGCGACTGGCAACATCTGAGCCTAATTCGGGGGGGGTTTGTTCGAGAGCTAATTTTACTGCCCCAACGATTCCTGAAAGGGGTTCTTGCAAGGCTTCTAAAATTTCGTTGCTGTTGAGTGTGAAACTACGCGGCACGCCTTCGGCTAAATTTCGTCCCGTAACTTCCATTTCGCGCATTGTACTGCCTGGATACGCGCTGCCAATTTCTTGTTTGATTTTTTCAGCCGTCGTTTCGCCGATAAGTGTGCCGTAGTTACGTTTGACGTAATTGACGATGGCTTCATCAAAACGGTCGCCGCCAATTCGCACAGAATTGGAATAGACGATGCCGTTGATTGAAATAATCGCGACTTCGGACGTGCCGCCGCCTATATCCAACACCATCGAGCCGCAGGGCTCGTCAACAGGCAATCCTGCGCCCATCGCCGCTGACATGGGTTCTTCGATTAAATAGACTTCGCGTGCGCCAGCCATTGCTGCAGACTCACGAATTGCGCGGCGTTCAACTTGCGTTGAACCGCAAGGAACGCAAATTAAAATACGAGGACTGGGACGAAGAAATTTACTTTTGTGAACTTTTTCAATGAAAAAACGTAACATTCTTTCGGTTACGGCAAAATCGGCAATTACGCCATCTTTTAACGGTCGAATTGCGGTGATATTTCCAGGAGTTCGCCCTAACATTTGTTTAGCTTCGAGACCAACCGCAGCGATGGTTTTTACGCCCCGAATTTTATCTTCTTTAATTGCGACAACTGAAGGTTCATTGAGTACGATTCCCTGTCCTGGGATGTAAATTAGGGTATTTGCAGTGCCTAAATCAATGGACAAATCGTTTGAAAAAAGACCGCGAATTCTCTTGAACATTTCTAGCTGTATCCTGTGTGGGCGATTAGTGAGTTACTTTAGCAATCAAGCACGTTGTTGAGCAAGCGATAAAGTCTGCTAATATGATAATACAAAAAACAAAATTTTTTCAGTGGAGTTAGAACGAATGTTATCAACAGTAGAAGTGAAAAAAATTGCTCATTTGGCGCGATTAGGCATTGAAGAACAAAATATCGCTGCTTATGCGGACGATTTGAATGGGGTGTTAGGATTGATGACACAAATGGCAGAATTGGATACAACTGGAATTATGCCAATGGCGCATCCAATGAATCAAATGCAACGGTTGCGAGCGGATGTCGTAACTGAAACAAATCAGCGTGATTATTTTCAAGTAATCGCACCACAAACCGAAAAAGGTTTGTATTTAGTGCCAAAAGTAATTGGCTGATTTTTTATAATTGTTTGATTTAATTTTTATTTATTGTTCTTTGGGTTTATAAATCATCAAAATTTTTAAATTATTATTTGACAATAATTCGATTAAAAACGACAATAGCCGCTCAACAACGCGCTTGTAGCTCAGCTGGATAGAGTAATCGGCTACGAACCGATCGGTCGGGAGTTCGAATCTCTCCAAGCGCACCAGTTAGACAGTTTATTCCCCTGTAGCTCAGCCGGTAGAGCAAATGACTGTTAATCATTGGGTCGGCGGTTCGAATCCGTCCGGGGGAGCCAAATGGAAAAAGCCTCGTGATAATTTCACGAGGCTTTTTTTTGCTTGTAAAAAAATTTTAGTTTTTTTCAGACAAACTGGCGCATTTAATACACTGTACGGAATATGGCACTGCTTTCAATCGCTCTGGGTTAATCTTTTCGCCACATGTCTGACAAATATCATAATCACCTGAATCAATGCGTTCAATCGCGTGTTTAATCGCTGTAATTTCTACTCGTGCTGAATTTCCTAAAAAGTCCTGCACTTCATTATTTTCATTTTGAGTTGCCATTTCTTCAAAATCTTTTTCTATTGCTTCATTCGTGTGACGTACATCATCCGTAATCGTCGTCAAACGTTCATCAAGTTCTTCCAACATCGAAATCAGATTGTGACGTACATCATCATAATTCGTACTCATTGCATTCTCCTTTTTTATTTAAATTACCTAAAGTGGCTCAAATTATAGCGCAATAAACATTTACCAAATGCTATTTCGCCGCCATAATTCCAACGACTTTACTTTTTAACTTTTCATTTGGAGAGATTTTATGACTGCTGTTAAGCATTGCCCATTATTGATTTTAGGTTCAGGTCCCGCTGGTTACACCGCCGCGATTTACGCTGCTCGCGCCAATTTAAATCCCGTTATTCTGACGGGAATGCAACAAGGCGGGCAATTGATTACTACCACCGAAGTGGATAATTGGCCAGGCGACGTGGAAGGCGTGCAAGGTCAAGATTTAATGTTACGAATGCAGCAACACGCCGAACGTTTCAACACTGAAATCATTTTCGACCACATTAACAAAACCGATTTATCCGAACGTCCATTCAAATTAAGTGGCGATAATAGCGATTACACTTGCGACGCGCTCATTATTGCCACAGGCGCATCGGCACAATACTTGGGCTTAGAATCCGAAGAAGCCTTCAAAGGTCGTGGCGTTTCAGCGTGTGCAACCTGTGACGGCTTTTTCTATCGTAACAAACCCGTTGCCGTGATTGGTGGCGGAAATACCGCTGTTGAAGAAGCCCTTTATTTATCAAATATCGCTTCAAAAGTTACCGTGATTCATCGCCGTGATAAATTTCGCAGTGAAAAAATTCTTGCCGACAAATTGTTAGAAAAAGCCAAAAACGGTAACGTCGAAATCGAATGGTTTAGCGAACTCGACGAAGTATTGGGCGATGACATGGGCGTAACAGGCATTCGCATTAAAAACAAAGACGGTTCAACCAAAGAAATCGACGTACATGGCGTATTCATTGCGATTGGACACACACCAAACACCGAAATTTTTGCGGGACAACTCGATATGAATCACGGTTACATCAAAGTGAAAAGCGGTATCGAAGGCAACGCGACGGCAACAAGCGTAGACGGTGTTTTTGCCGCTGGTGACGTAATGGATTCGGTCTACAAACAAGCAATCACCTCAGCTGGAGCAGGTTGCATGGCAGCATTAGATGCAGAAAAATTTTTAGACCATCACGCCTAAAATGAAACTCGCCATTCTCGATGAAAACAATCCTGCACAACCTTTTCCTCCATTGCGTCATGCGTTGCGTGAACCCAATGGATTGTTGGCAGTAGGCGGTTGTTTATCAAGTGAAAGGCTAATCAATGCCTATCGGCATGGTGCGTTTCCTTGGTTTAGTAACGGCGATCCGATTTTATGGTGGTCGCCCAATCCACGCCTCGTTTTATTTCCCGAAAAATTACAAATTTCAAAAAGGTTTGCTAAAACGTTACGACAAAATAAATTCGACGTAACCGTTAATCAAGCGTTCGATGCTGTAATTACAAGATGCGCCGAACTGCGTGCCGAAGGAACATGGATTAGTGACGAGATTAAAAATGCTTATTCACAATTGCATCGAGAAGGCATTGCGTATTCATTTGAAGCATGGCAAGAAGGGGAATTAGTCGGCGGTTTATATGGCGTAGCGTTAGGCAACGTTTTTTTTGGCGAGTCGATGTTTCACACTGTTTCTGATGCGTCAAAAGTAGCTTTTGCACATTGTGTTGAACACTTAAAAGCCCAAAATTTTCAGCTTATCGATTGCCAAGTTCACAGCGAACATCTTGTAAGTTTGGGCGCGGAAGAAATTTCACGCACCAAATTTTCACAATTATTAAAACTCTATTGTTAAAGGATTTTTGAATGCAAAAATTAAAATGTGCGGTTATTGGCACAGGTTATTTAGGTAAATTTCACGCTGAAAAATACGCGAATTTGTCCGAATGTGAATTAGTTGCGGTGGTTGACATAAACGAAGAAACGGCAAAAACCATTGCGGATAAATATGGCGCACAAGCCTTAACCGATTACGCGCTACTTTTAGGAAACGTTGATGCGGTCAGTATCGTTGTTCCAACGACGTTGCATTATCAGGTGGCAAAAGATTTTTTAAATACGGGTTCACACGTTTTAATTGAAAAACCGATTACAACAACGGTTGAACAAGCTGATGAATTGATTGCCATTGCGAAAGAAAAAAATCTCATTTTGCAAGTAGGACACTTAGAGCGTTTCAATCCTGCGGTTCTCGCACTCGATAAAGATGAAAAACCATTGTTTATCGAATCGCACCGTTTATCGCCGTTTAATCCACGCGCCAATGACGTGAGCGTGGTTTTGGATTTAATGATTCACGACATCGATATTATTTTGGCGTTGGTAAATTCTGAAATTGAACGCATCGACGCGAGTGGAACAGCGGTTTTAACCAAAGGCACGGACATCGCTAATGCGCGTTTGACGTTCAAAAATGGTTGTGTCGCGAACGTCACAGCCAGCCGAATCAGCATGAAACTCGAACGCAAAATGCGTTTATTTCGTCCGAGTTCGTATGCGTCAGTGGATTTTCAAAATCGCATTCTGCAAAAATACCGCACAGGCGAAAAAGAAATGTTTCCTGGTGTGCCTGAAATTCTCAGCGAAGAAGCCACTTTTGAAACCAGCGACGCGCTACTGGCTGAAATTGAACAATTTATCGATTGCATTCAAACAGGCAAACAACCTTTGGTCACAGGCGAAGCGGCACGTTTAGCGTTAGCAACTGCAATTGAAATTACAAAATTACTAAATTAAAAATCGAGGTAAGTAAAATGGCAAAATTAGGTACAAAAGCAAGACCAATTATAGTTCGCGTACAAACAGAAGAAAAAGCAATGTATGTTGCTGAACAATGCGTAATAAATAATTGGATATATATCATTGGTCTTGAGCCAGATAAACCTGAAGATATTTCTGATTTAGAGCGATTACTTAATCCTCAACTTCCAGTCAAATCAATCAAGATAGACAGAAATTCTTCTTGTCCGTGTGGAAGTGGGAAAAAATATAAAAAGTGCTGTGGATTAACTGGCACTTTGGTAGCATGAAAAAATCATTTACTAAATTCATTACAAGTTAGGAAAAATTATGATTCCAATGGTCAACCTTAAAGCGCAATACGCTGAAATTAAAGACGAAATCGAACGCGGTTTAGCGGAAACTATCGAAAATTGTAGTTTCATTTTAGGTGCAAACGTTCAAGCCTTTGAACGTGAAGCGGCAGAATATCTTGGCGTAAAACACGCAATTGGCGTGGCTTCTGGCACGGACGCATTGCATTTAGCGTTAATTGCCGAAGGCATTACAGCAGGTGACGAAGTCATTACCACGCCGTTCACGTTCATTGCGACGGCTGAAGCGATTAAATACGTCGGTGCAATTCCCATTTTTGTCGATATTGATCCACGCACGTTTAACATTTGTCCGAAAGCGATTGAAGCAGCAATTACGCCTAAAACTAAAGCCGTAATGCCCGTGCATTTATTCGGGCAACCTGCTGATATGATGGCGATTTTAGCGTTATGTGAACAGCATAATTTGAAGTTAATTGAAGATTGTTGCCAATCGTTTGGTGCCAGAATCAACGGCAAACAAACGGGCGCAATCGGTCATGCGGCAGGTTTTAGTTTTTTTCCGAGTAAAAATTTAGGCGCGTTTGGTGACGGCGGTTTAGCGACAACGAATAGCGATGAAACTGCCGCAAAAATTCGCCAACTTCGTAATCACGGTTCGGACGTGCGTTATTATCACGACATTATTGGTTACAACAGCCGTTTAGATGAAATGCAGGCAGTTGTTTTACGCGCCAAACTGAAACACATTGATAAATATAATCAAGGTCGCCGTCGCGTGGCGCATTTGTATTCGGAATTGTTAGCGGATTTGCCGTTGGAAACGCCGTTTGAAGATGGTTGCGGCGAACACGTTTATCATCAATATACGCTGCTTTGCGACCGCCGCGATGACGTGATGGAGGCATTGCAAGCGAAACAAATCGGTTGCGCGGTGTATTATCCTGTGCCGTTACATCAACAAAAAGCCTTTGAACAAGAATGCGCGGGGATGGTTTTGCCTATAACTGAATCTGTGATGAAACGGTGTTTTTCGTTACCGATTTGTCCGTATTTAACGGATGCTGAAATTCGTGAAATTTGTGACGTAATTAAAAGCGTATTTTGAAATCAAACAGCCCGCTAAGAGCTTAATTAGTGGGCAGTTTTTGAAACAATTTTTAGTTTTTATTCAACCGCAACGAATTCACAATCACCGACACTGAACTCAACGCCATTGCCGCCGAAGCAATCATCGGATTTAAACGACCTGCGGCGGCAACAGGAATCGCAATCACGTTATAACCGAATGCCCAAAATAGATTTTGTTTAATCACGGTAATGGTCTTTTTGCTGAGTTCAATTCCCGCCGTCACTTTTGAAATATCGCCTTGAACCAGCGTCATATCAGCGGATTCAATCGCCACGTCTGTTCCTGTTCCAATCGCAAAACCCACGTCTGCCGCCGCTAATGCTGGCGC
>CAZLGN010000061.1:0-10271 GCA_964558865.1 uncultured Methylomagnum sp. | reverse complement strand
ATGGGCGTTTTAATCTGCCTGTTCATCAACAAGACGAAACGCTTTCGACGTTTGAAGCAAAACAAATGTTGTTCGATGATGTTCACGTTAATGCAACGAAACTGTGGGCGGTTCAAGATGAACTCGCGGCACAATTGATTCTGCAATCTTGGTTAAATCAGAATGCGATAGCATGAGCGATGATTTCGATTTATTTCGCCAAACTGTCGGCAAAGTGCAAACGGTTAAGCAAGACAAAATTTCCTTGCACGAACAGCGGCAAGCAAAGCCTAAACCCTATCCGAAACCGTTAGTGGTAAATTTCGACGCACATTTAAATTCTCGTCATGCCGACGAAGTGGAAACTGTCGGCATTTACGATTCGATGAATTTTTTGTCGGCGGGACTGCAAAATAATGTGTTGAAAAAATTGCGGCGGGGCTTTTTTGGGATTGATGCTGAAATCGATTTACACGGTTTAAATACCCACGATGCAAAACGTTATTTGCTCCACTTTTTACACAACAGCGTTGAGGAAGGGTGCCGTTGTGTGCATATCGTTCACGGTAAAGGTTATCGTTCGCCCGACAATTTGCCTGTGATTAAAAATGAAGTAAATCGTTGGTTGCGCCTACATAAAGATGTGCAAGCATTTTGCTCGGCAAGTCCCAAAGATGGCGGCACAGGCGCGTTATTTGTTTTATTGCGCTTGTCGGATAAATACGGTTTTGAAGATTACAACTCGATGTGATGCGCGAAATTATGCAAGGAACAAATCAAAAATACGCCCGCTGAAATGAGCGCGATTTGTTGAAGCGATGTTTTCATATCGGTTTTTTTGTGCAAAGACGGAATCAAATCGGCAACGGCAATATAAATAAAACTCGAAGCTGCCAACGCTAGAAAATACGGCAAATAGTCGTGCAAGTTTTCTAAACTAAAGTAGGCTAAAACGCCACCGATTACCGTCGTTAAACTAGCAAGAACATTATAAAAAAGAGCTTTTCGTTTTGAGTAACCGCTGTGAAGTAAAATCGCAAAATCTCCCACTTCTTGCGGAATTTCATGTGTTGCAACGGCTAAACTGGTCACAATGCCCAATTTTATATCGGTTAAAAATGCAGCGGCAATCAATACGCCATCGACAAAATTGTGAATGCTATCGCCTAAAATAATGAACGTTCCAGCGGTTTTTGCGCTGTGAGAATGGGAATGTGCGTGAGTATGGGCTTCAGGATGTTGATGCTCGTCATCGCCGTGTGCTTCACATTCGCCAAAATGACAATGTCGCCAAATCAGCAATTTTTCCAACACAAAAAAACCTAAAATTCCCGCCAAAATCGTTCCCGATAATTGTTGAATTTGTTCAGGCTTTGCATGTTCAAAGGCTTCAGGAATCAAGCCCCAAAAAGCGACGGCGAGTAACGCGCCAATAGCGAAACTGATGCCGTGCGGAATAATTTGGCGTTGCATTTTTTCGGATAATAATAAAAAAATACTGGCAACCAAAACGCTCAACACGCCGCCAATTGCGGTAAAAATAATAATAAGAAGTAAAACGGAATTGAACATTTAGAAGACAACGCTGTTGTGAGATTTGAGAATCGTAGGTCGGGCTAGTCTGTAGCGAAGCGTAAGACGTAACCCGACTATTGTAAGATTTGAAAATCGTAGCTTGGATTGGTAATCCGACGACTTTATAGAAATGAATTTTAATCGACGATAAATAAATTTGACGCACCCAGCTCAGCGGAAGAAGCACCTAAACGGAAATGTCCAAACATTTCGCGCCCCATTCCCATGTGATGATTGTGTGCAGAATTTGGCATAGGAACACGCGCATTAAATTCTGCTTCGTCCATCAAGACGTTGATATTGCCTGTTTGTAAATTCAACGAAATGATGTCGCCATTATGAACTTTTGCGAGAGGCCCACCGACTTCGCATTCTGGGCATAAATGAATAACGGAAGGCACTTTTCCTGATGCGCCAGACATTCTGCCGTCGGTGACTAAAGCGACTTTAAAGCCTTTATCTTGTAAAACGCCCATTGGTGGCGTGAGTTTGTGCAATTCGGGCATTCCATTTGCTCTGGGGCCTTGGAATCGAATGACGGCAACAAAATCTTTTTCTAATTCGCCACGTCTAAAGGCGGCTAAGAAATCTTCTTGATCGTCGAACACAACAGCGGGAGCTTCAACCACCAAATGCTCTGGTGCCAATGCCGACAATTTCGACACCCCACGTCCTAAATTGCCTTTCATAACGTGCAACCCACCGCTTTCTGCAAAAGGTTGTTTAACGGTGCTGATTACATTTAAATCGAGTGGTTCAGCGGGGACGGCTTCCCAAACCAATTTATTATCAATCAAGCGTGGCTCTTGGCAATAACTCGCCATACCGCGTTTATTGGCAATCGCAATCGTATCTTCGTGCATTAAATCGTTGTTCAACAATTGCGAAATTACTGCCCCCATTCCGCCCGCCGCATGGAAATGATTTACGTCCGCCGAACCGTTTGGATAGACTTTTGCGAGCAACGGAATGACTTTTGACAAACGATCAAAATCGTCCCAATTCAAGTTAATGCCCGACGCGCGGGCAATGGCGATTAAGTGCATAGTGTGATTAGTTGAACCACCTGTTGCCAATAAACCGATAACCGCATTCACGATCGCTTTTTCATCTACAACGTAAGCTAACGGACGATAATCGTCGCCCAAATCGGTGAATTTCAGAATTTGACGCGCGGCTTCTTTGGTTAATTCGTCGCGTAACGGCGTGTAAGGATTCACAAATGAACTGCCAGGTAAATGCAAACCTAACATTTCCATCATCATTTGATTGGTATTCGCGGTGCCGTAGAACGTACAGGTTCCTGCACTGTGATATGACGCGGCTTCAGCGGCTAATAATTCTTCACGTCCAATTTCACCTAAGGCATATCTTTGACGCGCTTGGGCTTTTTCTTTGTTGGTAATGCCGCTCGGCATTGGACCAGCGGGAACAAAAATCGCGGGTAAATGTCCAAAACTCAATGCGCCAATTAACAAGCCTGGCACAATTTTATCGCATACTCCCAAATATAAACCGCCGTCGAACATATTGTGACTCATGCCAATTGCCGTCGTCATGGCAATTAAATCGCGGCTAAATAATGATAATTCCATTCCCGCTTGACCTTGCGTAATACCATCACACATGGCGGGAACGCCAGCCGCAACTTGTGCAACGCCACCTGCTTCATGAATCGCGGCTTTGATTAAATCGGGATATTCTTTATATGGTTGATGCGCTGAAAGCATATCGTTGTAAGACGTAATAATGGCGATATTGGGTTTTTCCTCTGCCGTTAAATCGAATTTTTCTTCAGAATTACACGCGGCAAAACCGTGTGCCAAATTCGCACAACCCATACCGACTCGTTGCGGTTTCTTTTTGCTACAGCTATCAACGTGTTTCAAATAGGCAGAGCGCGTGGTATGGCTACGTTCAATAATTTCATTGGTAACGCTTTGAATAATCGGATTCATAAATTATTTTCCTTCTTGTTTTTGTTTTAAGTGCCGATAATTATAGTACGAAGTATTGTTTTATTTTACGATATTCGTTGCCATTCACGGGTGTTGCGACATTTTCGAAGATTAAATTTTACAAAAAATAACCCGATAACAATGGCGCGATGCTTTTAATCCTAAAAATTTGAACATCCTGAAATTTAATGTGAAGTAAGTCACTTTATTTTTGAAGTAAATCGCGTAGAATCAAGCACACCCGTTAAGACACCGAATTTTCTTAACATTTACCTTACTATTTATAGCTAAAATTGAGGTTCATTTCCATGAATACCATCTCTTCCGTTTCCAGTTCTAATGCTTACAATCCGCAAATTACTAATAAAGTTGCGGCAGCAAATAGTACGAATTTAGCGAACAATGCTGCTAATCAATCTGCGTTTTCATCGTATATTGGACAAGCACTGGCACAAATTGGTGTGGCAAATCCGACTAATTCGATTGCGCCTGTTGTAAGCGGCACAAATAACGCAAACAAAAATAATTCGTCGGAAAAATCGTTAGGCACTTTTATTCAAGATTTATTTTCGATTTTGAGTCAAAAGGATAGCGCATCACAGAAACCGATTACCGCTGTTGAGCAACAAACGAAATACCAACAAAATCCTAATCCAAACATCGAACGTCGTGCCGAAAATGAAGCTGAATCAGCCTTTAATGCCGCAGCGATAGCGGCTTATGATCCTGAAAATAGCACGACAGTCGGCACGCTCGTTGGCAATTTGAAATCGATAATACAACAGCTGAATGACACTAGTCGTAAAACAGAAAGCGATAATTTAAGTGCGTTACAAGCGTTAAAAAAAGACTTTCAAAGTGTTTTAGAGGCGCACGGTGCGAGTTCTAATAACAAAGCGTCGTTAGGGAATTTTTTGCAAACCTTGGCGCAAAATTTACAAGGTCAAAGCCCGCTTGGCATCATTGTTAACGCCCAAGCCTAAAATCAAAAAAGGCGTACAAATGAATTTGCACGCCTTTTTTTGTGCCTTAAATTTCATAAATTTGTTGAGCAATTTCACGTTCTTCTTCAGCATGAATTACCAATACTTGTGGCAAATTCAATCCCGACACGTTTTTTAAAATTTGTTCTCGAATTGCCAAGGCATTTTCACCGATTCCCCCTGTAAAAATCAGCGCATCGACACATCCATTCAATACCGCGAAATACGCGCCAATATATTTTTGAATGCGATAACAAAATAAATTTAACGCAAGAGTGCAATTTTCATCACCCTGTTCAGCTTTTTGCAAAATGGTTCGCATATCCGTTTCACCACAAACGCCTTTTAAACCGCTTTCTTTGTTCAATAATTGGTTAATTTCATCAATAGATTTTCCTTCACGTTGCAACGTTACAGCAATCATCGGGTCAATATCGCCGCTACGACTTGCCATTACTAGCCCTTCCGTCGGCGAAAATCCCATCGAGGTATCGACACTGACACCATTTTTAACCGCTGTCGCACTCGCGCCACCGCCTAAATGTAAAATGATTAGATTCAGTACGTCAGGCGATTTATTTAACAATCTTGCCGCTTCATTAACGCTGTGTTGGCACGAAATGCCATGAAAACCGTAGCGATAAAAATTCACGTTTTCAGACAAATTTTCTGGAATCGCATAACGTCCTGCGTAATCGGGAATTTGTCGATGAAACGCCGTATCAAAAACAGCGAATTGTTCCACATTCGAAAACGCTGCATTTGCCATTTCAATCCCTAAACGATTCAACGGATTATGCAATGGCGCGTAATTATCGAGTTCGGCGATTTGCGCTAAAACGTCTAGCGTAATGAGTGTAATTGTTTTGAAATTCGCGCCACCGTGAACAACTCGATGACCCATCGATGAAAGCCAAAAATCATTTTCAGATAGCCAAATTTGCCACTGATGATAAAGAAACGTAAGCGTATTTTTTGCGTCGTGAATTGTTTTATCGTGATACAAGAATTTTTCACCTTGAATCGTTTTACCTTGAATCGATAATCCATCCGTCGCGCCATAATCGGCATTTAACGTGGCTTTGAGACACAATTCTTGGTCAAATAATTGCGTTTTTACAGAAGTGCTACCGACATTTACGATAAGTTTCATGTGTTAAACCTGTTTAATTATGGGCATTAAAAACGCCAAACCCAGTATTCACCAAGTTCGGCGTTTGGTTTTTAAAAAATTGTAGCCGATTACAAATGCGCGTTAATAAATTCAATCAACTGTGCTTTGCTTAATGCGCCGACTTTTGTGCCTTCGATTTCACCGTTTTTGAACAGCATCAACGTTGGAATGCCACGCACACCGTATTTTTGTGGCGTGTTTGGACTGTCATCGATGTTTAATTTTGCGACCGTTAATTTGCCTGCAAATTCATCGGCAATGGTGTCTAAAAGAGGGGCAATCATCTTGCAAGGACCACACCATTCTGCCCAATAATCTAACAATACTGGTAATTCTGATTCTAAAACCAATTCGTTAAAATCATTGTCATTTACATAAACTACTGCATCACTCACTTCTTTTCTCCGTGGATTAAAATAAAAATTGAAAGCCCTTAAACTATAGCAGAATTTGTGACTTTTCGCGTATTGCCACTTGCATAAAACGGCGTAGCCAATATCCCTAAATTCACTAACCAAAGTAATAATTGCTCATTTGTTAGCGTAAATAAAAGCGCGATGACTAAACGATTCCCTATCGATGGATACGCCGCAATGAAATCACGACCAATCATAAATGAATAACTTTCGCCAACAATCAATGCCGCGCCTAAGCCTACAAGCCAATAACTCACGCGCTTAATACAAGACGGTTTGCACGGTTTGTAACCCAATAACGTTGTTAAATTCACAGGCATTTTTTCAATAAAACGATTGATTAACGCCAATGAAATCAAACTAAAAATGGTTATTTTCGTTACAACGGTTGGAAAATCAACGTAACGCCCATCCCACGCTAATATCATCGTTTTGAACAGTGCGAAAGCGACCACCACAAGCAAACAATAATACAAACGGTTTGCCAATTCTGGCGCAGGTGTTTGTTTTGTCAACATAGCAACAACGCGCTGCAATACAAAACTGATTAAAAAAATGTTAAAACTCAAAATAAACAGCGTTTGCAAGCGTTGCAAATCCGTGTAACTCGTTGTCCAAAGCGTGAAACTTTGCAACACAAATAATGTCGCCAAAATTTGCGTAATGACCAAAAAACTCACCAATCGCGTTGTGTCTAAATTTGTTATGTCTTTTCTGAAAATAGCTGCAACCGCTAAAAATAAACCCGTCGCCAATGCAAGCATTTTGCACCACATTGGATTCTCATAAACGTTGCCTGTTAACGGAAAAACTTGCTGGCGCGAACTGTCATACAAGCCCCATTTTGCGCCAATAACACCTTCAAATGCCGCTTTCCACGGCTGATTAAAGGCTTCGACAAGGTTGTAATCAAAGCCGTTTGCATTAGCGATTTTAATAAAATCACGAATAAAACGCGCTTCATTTACCACGCTAGGAATCGAATTCCCGCGCTGTTTTCCGCCACTGGGCCAACCTGATTCACCAATTAAAATAGCTTTATTTGGCGCAATCGCATCGGCTTCTTTTTGAACTTGTTTATAAATTTGTTCAATGTGTGCGGGAGCATTCGCAACCGAAATCGGTTCGTCTTCCCAATACGGTAAAATATGAATCGTGATGAAATCGACCTCTTTAATCAATTCGGGATATTTCATGTACATCGACCACACGTCGGCATAGGAAACGGGCTGTTTCACGGCGCGTTTAACTTGGCGAATGTATTGAATCAATTCTTCGGGTTTCAAATCACCGCGCAATAACACTTCATTTCCGACAATTACGCGCTTTACTGTGTCGGGATGTTCATTTGCCGAACGAATTAACGCCGCTATTTCGACATCGTTTTTATCCTTTAACGCACCAAGCCAACCACCTTGCAGCACCGTCAATCCATGTTTTTTTGCCAAATCGGGAATCGATGACATATTACCTTCTGCGCTGGCATAAGTGCGAATGTTATGCGTGACTTGTCCCATTAACGCCAAATCTTCATCAAGCTGTTGTGCGCTTGGAAAAATACCCTTCATCGGGTCGTGTCTATCTCGAAATGGCGCGTAAGACAAACTTTTAAGTTTGCCCGCAGGCACGTCATCACCGACATTTTGCGGCAAATTTGTCGCCCAATTAAAAATCACATTTAGCAAAAGGACTATTGAGAGCCATGTAAAAAGTTTCATTATTATTTTTCTATTTTAGTTTTGGAGAAGCCAAGATTTTGTATAAGTGTCGAACAGGTTCATGCTCAACGTTGAGTGTGATAAATATAGCGGATAAATATGATTGACGGTAATTTTAACTTTTTTAGAAAAACCTTGAAATCGCTGGTTTTTGTCGTAATTACTGTTGACAGATCAGCATTGGTTGAATTCTTGGAAATGGACGTTGATTTTGTTATTGCAGCTCATGCTGCTTGGTGATTTTTAGATGCAAACGTGATTGTGTTGTAAAATGCCTCGCACATTTATTTTATAACTGGAGATTTCCATGACTCAAAAACTATCCGAACTTGTCAATTCAGGCGTGGTAACGGGCGATGATGTACAAAATATTTTTGCGTTTTGTAAAGCAAATAAAATGGCGTTACCTGCTGTCAATGTGGTGAATAGCGACTCGATTAACGCCGTTTTGGAAGCCGCCACCAAATCAAAATCTGCCGTCATCGTACAATTTTCAAACGGTGGCGCACAATTTGTAGCGGGTAAAGGTTTGAAACTCGAAGGACAGAAAAGTGCAATTTTAGGGGCAATTGCGGGCGCACAACACGTTCACACGGTTGCTAAACATTACGGCGTGCCTGTGATTTTGCACACTGATCACGCCGCAAAAAAATTATTGCCTTGGATTGATGGTCTATTAGACGAAGGCGAAAAACATTTCGCCGCGACAGGGAAGCCTCTTTTTAGTTCACACATGTTGGATTTATCGGAAGAATCGTTGCACGAAAACATTGAAATTTGCGGACATTATTTAGAGCGCATGAGCAAAATCGGCATGACGCTTGAAATCGAACTCGGTTGTACTGGCGGTGAAGAAGATGGCGTGGATAATAGTCATTTGCATCAAGACGCTTTATACACACAGCCTGAAGATGTAGCGTATGCGTATGAACAACTGATTAAAATTAGTCCGCGTTTTACGATTGCGGCATCATTTGGCAATGTTCACGGGGTTTATAAACCTGGAAATGTGAAATTAACACCGACAATTTTGCGTGATTCGCAGACTTTTGTGTCAGACAAATTTAGTTTGCCGACGAATAGTTTAGATTTTGTTTTTCATGGTGGTTCGGGTTCGTCAGCGGCAGAAATAGAGGAAGCAATCGGTTATGGTGTCATAAAAATGAACATTGATACCGATACACAATGGGCTGCATGGGCAGGTGTAATGGATTATTACAAAACCAACGAAGGCTATTTACAAGGTCAAATCGGTAATCCAGATGGCGACGATAAGCCAAACAAAAAATACTACGATCCGCGTGTGTGGCAACGTGCTAGCCAAGTCAGTATGGTGGCGCGAATTGAACAAGCATTTATGGAATTGAACGCAGTGAATACGTTTTAAAAATTAGCGAATTTAAAATTGCACTGATACGTTATTTTCCCCAGCAAACGTTTTAATTTTCTGGGGATTTTTTTGATGATTAAAGGTAATCCAAAAATAATCCGATAAAAATCACCAAGCCAAACCAATTGTTGTTTAAAAAAGCCTTAAAACAGGCATTTTTTTCGCGGTGAAAAATAATTTTTTGTTGATAAATTGAAAATCCTACTGCTGTTATTAAACCCAAATCGTAAAATGTGCCTAAGTTTTGCATTTTGCCGACGGTAAATAGCAGCAATAAAACAGCGAATTGCAAGGCTCCTATAATGTAACGGTCATAATCACCGAACAAAATCGCGGTCGATTTCACACCGATTTTCAAATCATCCTCTTTATCAACCATCGCATACATCGTGTCATAAACCACCGCCCACAAAATCACGGCTAAATATAAAATCCATGCGACAGCGGGAATGTCGTTTAATTGCGCGGCGAAAGACATTGGAACTGCCCAACCAAAAGCCACGCCTAAATAGGCTTGTGGTAAATGGGTGTAACGCTTCATAAATGGATAACTCGCCGCTAAAAATGCGCCCACGAATGACAATAAAATCGTAAATTGGTTAAGTAATAAAACTAAACTAAACGCTAGCAAACATAATGCAATAAAAAAAATGAGTGCTGCTTTAGGTGAGATGTTTCCTGCTGCAATCGGACGTAATTTTGTGCGTTCAACGTGCGGATCAAAATCACGGTCTGCGTAATCGTTAATCACACAGCCAGCTGCTCGCATAACAATTACACCGAGTGATATTACAGTTAAAACCAACAAATTAGGATTGCCTTCACTCGCAATCCATAACGCCCAAAGTGCTGGATATAAAAGAATCAATGTACCAATCGGTTTATCAAAACGTGCTAAACGCCAATAATGTTTGAACATAGAATAGAAACGAAGCGAAATCAAAAAAACGGACATTATACAGATTAAAATAAATACTACTTGTTGCGGAGATAAAATTGCGGCTATAATTCTACTCTCATTAAGTGCGAATGTGGCGAAATTGGTATACGCGCTGGATTTAGGTTCCTGTGGGTCACC
>CAZLGN010000060.1:0-10333 GCA_964558865.1 uncultured Methylomagnum sp. | reverse complement strand
TGTCAAACCAAATAGCGATATTTTACAAAATCCCCTCACTTTTAATCACACCCGGTAAGCGGCATCGCACTTATGAAATTAAAGTGATGGCGGATATTGAACGCTATGCCAATAACCGTAAGGAATTAGCGGGTTAAAGCGAGTCCATTAGTGATGTTTTATTATTAAAAATATAAATGGGGTTTAGGGACGTAAAACGCAAATAAAAATTATTAAAAATCGAATTCAAACAGCATATACTATACACTGCGAGCTATTGTAGTTTATACAAATTGTACTTTTTACTTGAATTCACCAAATTAAACTTTATAAAAAATTATTGAGGTTAAGTTATGCTAAAAAATTGTAAGTCGGAATCATTCAAAAACAACATTCACAAAAAGCATAACTTAGCTTGCTTGGTTTTGATTGGAATCGGCGTTTGTTATTCAATGAATGTTAAAGCTGCTTTACCTGTGAGTAACAATCCAGAATCGTTACAAACGTATTTAACCAACTCGTTGACAGCAGCGAAACTTTAATACGAATTAAGAGCTAAATTAGACAACTTAAAATCAATGGGTTAGGGTTTTCTAACCACATAAAACTAAAAGCGGGGATTTTTAACTGTTTGATTTCACTACATTGTGAAATTTCAGCTCTTAATTCGCATTTTATTTCCATATTCAGGGTTAAAACCTTCGCCTTTCAGGCGAATAGATTTATCTTTTTCTTTTGTGATTGTCAGAAAATCTTGATGAGAAAAATTAAGTTAAAAAAAAAATGTTGTACTTGGAATTTAAAACAGTGTCTGTTGATGACGTGCACACGTCGTTAAGCCGACGTGTTTAGGCTGGACTTTCAGTCCGCTGACACAAACGCACCAGCTTTTAGCTGGTGCGTTGTTTAGTACTGCGACGATAACAAAACACCGTTTTTCACATGGGAAACAAACAAAAGTTTTTCATTTAATGCTTCATGCAAGACAAATCCAAAAAAGTTACATAATTTGTGGGTGCATTTGATAAACATCAACTTTCCTTTAACGCCTTCATTGAAAACAAAGCAGAATTGGCAAATCACCCACAAAAATATATTACAGAAGACTATCCTGACAGTGTTAAAAATCAACTGCTAAAAGATATGAATTGTGCGGCGGCATCAGGATTAGATGATTTTGTATGTGGCTTTTCGTTTTGGAACAAAATGCCCGTTGATGCCGCTGTTAATTTAACTTTGGATACTCTTTTATTGGGTTCTAAATTTGGATTGGATTTAATGACTAATGGACAAAGCACTTATATTAGGAAAAATGTATTTAGGGGGAAGATGATATTTAAAGCAGGGAAAGTTGTTGCAAAAGCAAAAGAAATTCAAGATTTTTTAGAAAATATTAGGCATGTGGTTGATATTGTTGCTGGAGTAGCTACTGTTTATAACGAAGACAACCAACCAAAAGCCAAAGAACAAATTAGCAAAATTAAGACTGAAGTTAATGCGCTTATGACACAGTGTAAAAATGCTGGTTATAGTACAGAAGTTTGCAATTCGTTATTTAGCGAAACAACTAAACAGTTAAATAATGCAGTAGATGATGGAAGTGCTTTAATTAAACGCTTTAAGTTGATTGCTGATGTTTTTAACCAGGAAGCCATTTCGCTTGCATTAGATTTAGTAGATGAAGGTGTTATTAAGCCATTTACATACGCTGATGATACAAAGATGTTTAAAACGATTGGAAGAGTTTCTCTAACCATAGGCGGCAATGTCCCTTATGTGGGGGCTTTTGCTGACTATGCTAAATCATTGAGTGATGCGAACGACGAAATTGAGAAAAACTTTAAAGGCAAACAAGGCGAGTATGTAAAATTTTCTGTCGAGAAAAATTTAAAATTAGCCAGTGCAATGCAGCAATATCAGATGGCGGCTCTTGAAGACACAATGAAAACGGCAATTACCGCCGATGCAAAAGGAACAATCATACAACAAGAATTATTTCCTGAAAGTTATGTAGACCGCAGAGTTAAAAATGACGTGTCCTACATTTACGAAGCCTTCAAAAATCAGCTATCTACGATAGATGATGTCAACAGGCTGATGAAAATGATTGCGTCATTTAACAAGACCTTTAAAAACTCTAGGAATTTAGACGGCACTTATTCCTATTGCACTCAATCAAATCCTTATCTTGAATCATTGACAATTGACCCAAATTACAAAATGGATGGTAAGTGTTCGAATGATAAAAAGAGTTTAGAGCGATTATTTTTCACACACAAAACACAAAATTTTGTAGTTTCAATAACATTCAATGCGAAAGGTGGAATTGAGTTCATCACCGCATTGGGTAAAAACTACGATGATGTACCGCATAAGAATTATTACCAGCCGTTCATTTCTTACCTTTCGAGAAATGGAATAATTTATTGGTCAAATAAATTTTATCCTGAAAGTCCCGTCACAAGAGGCGAGTTTTATTCGATGTACTCATTGCTCAATGGTGCAACGGATTTGCAATATAAAAAAGGAGACCATTGGGCGAAAAAATATCAAACTTATTTAAAGATTGATATGGATGAAAAGAAGCTAGATGAACCAATAAGCGTTGATGAAGTCGTTAGTCTTTTAAATCTAAAAGAAAATGTTGTCATGCCCGCAGAATGCAAAAATAAATTCAGTAAAATTCGGTACGATAAATCAACGCCTTTTTCTCCGCCACCTTTTAAAGATTGCAAAGTAGTTTCACGCGGGATGGTGGCGGCGTTACTTGTTGGTAAAAAAGACCCTGTGTTTTACCGTAAAGCTGGGGGGAGAGGAATATGAAAACAACACTTTTCCACTTTACGGACATGAATAAAATGACAACAAAACAATTTTTAAAACTTTCTACTTTCTCGCTGTTTTTAGTAAGTGGCATTTTTTCAACATCACTTCATGCAGCGACCTCAACAGACATCAAAAATTTATTAACGACCGATTCGGTTATTACTAAATTGGGGCTTTTTAATACGCCCAATGATGCTAAGTTTTCACGCGCCGATGCCGTTGTGTTGATGGATAGATTATTAACCGTCAATGATGCGAGTTTTAATCAAAACATGGACGATTATCTCAATCCATTTGGTGATGTAAATCCGAATGCCGACTATTTCGATTCATTGATGCGTTTAGCGTATTACCGCGTTGGTGATACGACGATTATCAGCAAAGAAAATGAAATTTTTAGACACATTAGATTTTGTGTCACGGCAAGAATTTCTCAAAATGGCAATGCTCGCTTTTAACGTACCGCTTAATGTTTCAAGTAATTTGAAGAATTTTAAAGATAGCAATTTGATTATTGGGAAATGGTCGGAGCGTTATTTTAGTAGTGCAGTGAGTAACGGCATTGTTGTTGGCAATAACGGCTCTCTAAATCCCACTGCAAGCATTAGCACAACTGAAGCGTTGCTTATTTTGAATCGCATTGCGGCTAAGTTTTCGATAAGCAAAAGCAATTCTGCTTTTGCCGCGCCTGAATCAGTTGATGTTGAAAAAATGTTATCGAGTTTTATTGGTTCTGACGCTGAACCTGCTTATTACGACATGACCGCTGAACCGATTGTTATCAATGACATTAAAGTCGAAAAAGAGGCTTCAAAATGCGCTTCACCCAACGCGGTTGTGTTAAGTGCGATGGCAACAGCAGATACCAAAACAGGTAAAGCTGCGCCGTATTTTTGGTGGTCTGTGTCAGATGGGTATTTAGGCAAATATGCAGCGGACAATTCATTTCAAAAAGTCTGTTTTTATCCCGCCACTACCACGACTATTAAAAATTATCAAGTTACTGTTAACGGCAGTGACAATTTAGGTTTTGTGGATAAAAAAACGGTGTCGCTGGCTTCAAAAACGTTATTTACCAAAACAACGCCTAAAAACATTGCTGCAAAAATCGATTTAACGATTCCTGCCATCACTGAAATAACAGCGAGACGTGAGTTTATTTTGGATTTATCCAGTGTCAAAGTGATGGAACAAAACATCAATGTCGGTTTAGAAAATCTTGAAGTCATTTTAACGCTTGATAATCAAACGATTTCGTTATTTAAAGGCGTTCCGTACAACAATCAACTTCCGATTTCGATTCCAACATTAGACTTGTCGTATGGCAAAACAGGCACTTTACAAATTAACGCTTACACCCAAAGTGCCACGGCAACGAAACAATTTAACAATGTCGTTTATTTACCGCAGTTTGTGATTAAAGGCTTGGTTGTGAATAATTCCGACACCGCGCCACAAGCTCAAAGCATTAAAGTGGATTCAAGAACGGTTTCGCTCGACAAAAGCAACCATTTTTCGCTTGATTTTCAGGGCGATTTCAATAATAAAACGCTAGATGTTGAAGTGATTGGCGGCGATGAAAAAACCAATTATTTTGAAAAAACAACCGTCACGCTTTCTTATGATTCGCCTGTTGCCGATATTTTATTGATGGGTGACAGCGAAGTTATTAGTGAAACCGATAGCGATGCAGATGGAATGTCCGATAATTGGGAAATACAATACGGCTTAAACCCCAATGATGCCGCCGATGCGTTGCTCGATTTTGATGACGATGGCATCAGCAATTTAGATGAATTCAAAACGAACGCCGACCCAACCACAGCTGCATTTTTAAAAGTCACCGCGAATGCAGGTGACACGCAAGTGACTTTATCGTGGAAAAACTTAGCTTCGATTTCAGCGCAAAGCGTTTGCTACACCACAACGTTGCTTAAAAATGCCCTTGATTGTGAAAATAGCAGCGGTGCAACATTGCTTAAAAATCAAACGAATCCTGCTGTCATCAACAACTTAATCAACGGCACAAAATACTATTTCGTTGTGACGGCTGAAAATACCAACGGCAGTTTTGCAAACAGCAACGTGATTGCTGCAACGCCTAAACAGGGTGAAAAATCAACGCTCAATGACACAGGCATTACCACTTGTTCAGATAATTCCACTAACGGTTTAGCGTGTCCAATCAATGATTTCCCGAATGAAGATGCACAAGTTGGACGTGACAAAACCAAAAACGATGATTCAGACGGTCACGCGGGTTTTAGCTTCACCAAAATCAGCGATTCAGGGGCAACGCTCGCCGCATCGGCAACTAGTTGGAATTGCGTAAAAGATAATGTCACAGGCTTAACGTGGGAAATTAAAACCACTGACGGCGGTTTGCATGACATGAACAATTCTTACACTTGGTACGAACCCGACAACACCAAAAATGGTGGCTATGCTGGCAAACAAAATGGCGGTTCATGCAAAGGCAGTGATTGTGATACCAACGCTTACGTTAAAGCCGTCAATGCAGCAGGTTATTGTGGTTATAAAGATTGGCGAATGCCAACTCGTCAGGAATTGGTTAGCATCGTTGATTTCAGTGGTGTTAATCCTGCCATCGATATAACTTATTTTCCGAATACGCAAAGCAACTGGTTTTGGTCGTCCTCGCCTAGTGCTTACAGTAGTGGCAATGCGTGGCTTGTCTACTTCAGCAGCGGCAGTTCAAACGGCAGCGGTTTGAGCAGCAACTACTATAAGAACGACAGCAAATATGTTCGGTTAGTTCGGTAGTTGAGTAGCGGAGAGTGGTACCCGTTTGTCTTTTGACAAACATTTTTGGTTGGCTTTTAACGATTATTCACCACACACAAGGACACAAACAATGACTTTAAAATTTGTAGACCCTAAAACAGACATTGCGTTTAAAAAAATCTTCGGCAACGATGCACACAAAAATATTCTGATAGAGTTTTTAAACGAAATTTTAGAACTCGATTCGCCGATTGAAAGCGTTACGATAAATAACGCTTATCAAGTTCCGCGTTTGAAAGGCTTGAAGGAAACCACGCTTGATGTCAAAGCGACTGACAAATTAAAGCGTGAATTTATCGTTGAAATGCAGGTTGAAAAAGAAACCGCTTTTGCCAAACGTGCCGTTTATTACAGTTCAAAAGCCTACAGTCAGCAGCTCAAAAAGGCAGAAAAATATCACACTTTAAAACCTGTGATTTTTTTGGGAATTTTAGATTTTATGATGTTTGAGCATGACAACGTGATTTCACGGCATCTCATTTTGAACAAAGAAACGCTGCAACATGATTTGAAAGATTTGGAGTTTAATTTTATTGAATTACCAAAATTTACCAAATCTGAAAGTGAACTCGAAACCGTTGCTGAAAAATGGATTTATTTTTTGCAACACGCCGATGATTTAGACCATGTGCCTGAAAATGCCAATACACCTGCGCTTCAAGAGGCTTACGAAGTCGCCGCGCAACATACCTGGACTGCTGAAGAACTTGATATTTATGAAGCGCAAGAATTTAAAATTGCGGTAAATCAAAAGGTGATTGAGACGGCTCACTGGGACGGTAAGCAAGAAGGCAAACTCGAAGGGCAATTGGAAGGGAAGCAACTCAAAGCGGTAGAAATTGCAAATAATTTGCTCTCATTGATGGACGATAGCGCGATTGCTCACATTACAGGGTTAGATACTCAAACGATTGCACAACTACGCAATGACTATTCAATTTAAAGATCTCTACAAGGCTTATCGGGATTGCAGACGGCGCAAGCGTAAAACCGTGAATGCCCAGCGTTATGAAATGAACTTGCTGGATAATTTATTTGAAACGCAAGCCAGTTTAAGTAGCCGAGCCTATCAACCAGCGCGGTGTATTCGTTTTATTGCAACAAAACCCAAAGCGCGTGAAATTCATGCCGCTGATTTTTCTGATCGCGTCGTGCATCATTGGCTAGTACCACGATTAGAAAAGTTGTTTGAACCCGTTTTTATTCATGACGTGTATTCAAATCGGGTGGGAAAAGGCGCACATAAAGCGGTTGATAGATTGCAATCTTTTATGCACAGCGTGGGCAATGATGGCTGGTATTTACAACTTGATATTGCCAATTTTTTCAACAGTATCGACCGCCCCGTGTTGTTTCAACTATTGCAACATCGTTTGAAAAAAGCAGTGCAAACGTATCAAAAATTTTCAAATGATAAACGGGCTATTTCACCCGCAGAAGCCGACAATTTACGCTGGTTATGTCGTGTGTTATTGCGACATGATTCAAGTAGCAATGCGAGTTATCGTTGCAATCCAAAATTACTGCATCGCGTTCCAGCACACAAACAACTCGGTAACATGGGCGAGCATAAAGGTTTGCCAATAGGGAATTTAACCAGTCAATTTTTTGCCAATGTCTATTTAAATCCCTTTGACCAATTTGTGAAGCACACGCTTAAATGCGCTCATTATGTGCGTTACGTTGATGATTTTATTTTGCTTGCACCCGATAAAGACACGTTATTGACGTGGCGCGAACAAATTAGGCTATTTTTGCAAGATACATTACAGCTTTCGCTAAAAGAAATTACCGAGCCTAAACAAGTCACTATAGGCGCAGATTTTTTGGGTTATATCATTTACCCGCATTATCGATTAGTGCGCCGTCGGGTTGTAGGTAATTTTTGGGAGAAACTCCAGCAGTTTCAAGATGAACTGGTGAGTGGTTCAAGTACACAAGGCTATTGCGTTACGTTAAAAACCGATGTGATTGAGCAATTACGCGCCACACTGGCGAGTTATCACGGACATTTCAAACACGCGAATAGCTACCGATTACAGCAGCGATTATGGCAATCCTTTCCTTGGCTAGAGTTGTTGTTTGAAACTTCATTAAAACCTCATTACGAACCTGCGCCCAATGAAGTCAGCCGTTATTACAGTCAAATCCATTATTTTCAGCGGCAGTACCCGTTTGCTGAGTTGCATATTCAACGCGGCAAAGAAACCGATGTGATTAAAAATACGCCGTCCGCATTTCAAGTCATCAAAGAAAATCAGCCGCTACAAAAAGCCATTAGGCTAGTCAAAATAAACCAAGTTGGTTACATGAAAGACGGTTTAAAACGCCGTCGCGCTTATCAATTATTTATTCGCAAAGGAGTTGAATTATGTCCCATTTTAAAAAATTATTAACGCTATTCGCTTTAACATTGTTACCTGTCGTTGTTTCTGCACAGACGTGTCAAACAGCCAGTATTCCAGCGACTACACCCACTAGCCGTTTTACGGTAAATAACAACGGTACATTGAGTGATAGCAAAACAGGTTTAATGTGGAAAAAGTGTAGCGAAGGACAGAGCGGCACGGATTGTAGCGTGGGTGGCGCGGCAGCTTACACATGGCAGTTGGCTCTGCAACAAGCTCAAACAGTTAATAATGGCGGTGGTTTTGCAGGTTATAGTGATTGGCGTGTACCGAATGTGAAAGAATTACTTTCAATTGTTGAAGAGCAATGTGTTGAACCTTCAATTAACTTAACAGTGTTTCCTAACGCGCCAAGCAATCGTTTTTGGTCGTCCTCGCCTTATGCTGGCTATAGTTACTATGCGTGGTTTGTCTACTTCGACTACGGCTATTCGGTCAGCAACAACTCTAAGGGCAACTACTACGAGTATGTTCGGTTAGTTCGGTAGTTGAGTAGCGGACAGTGTTTTGCGTTTTTGTTTAGTGTTGTGAGGGCGAGTAGATATGAACAGAAAAAAATTACCGATTGGAATTCAGACGTTTGCAAAAATCCGCGAGGAAAATTGTTATTACGTTGATAAAACGTTATTGATTGAAAAATTGGTCACGCAAGGTTCGCATTATTTTTTATCACGTCCTCGCCGCTTTGGAAAGAGTTTGTTGATTGATACGATTGGCGAACTGTTTGCGGGAAATCAGACTCTATTTGAAGGATTGTATATTTACGATAAATGGGATTGGTCAGTTAAATATCCTGTGATTCGTATCAGTTTTGGGGCAGGGGTTGTTAAAAATATCGATGATTTAAACGATACCATTCAAGACTTGTTGGTAGTGAATCAAAAAGCCTTGCAAATTGATTGCGGAGAACTTTCAGCCAAAAGATGTTTTCAAACTTTAATTCGCAATGCTCACGAACAGACAGGTCAACGAGTTGTTATTCTGGTGGACGAATACGACAAACCGATTTTGGACAATTTGCAAAAACCTGAAATAGCAAAAGATATTCGAGATGGTTTGCGTAATTTTTACTCTGTGATTAAAGATTCAGATGCACACGTTAAATTTGCGATGCTTACGGGTGTTTCAAAATTCAGCAAAGTAAGTTTGTTTTCGGGATTAAATAATCTTGATGATATTACAGTTGATGCACTGTACTCGGCGATTTGTGGTTATACAGATGAAGATATTGATACTATTTTTGCACCTGAATTAGAAGGTTTAGACCGTGAGCAAATTCGCCATTGGTACAACGGTTATAACTGGACAGGGCAATCGGTTTATAACCCTTTTGATGTGTTGCTTTTATTTGAAAAAAGGTTATTTAAAGCGCATTGGTTTGAAACAGGTTCATCAACTTTTTTAGTGGATTTGCTGACAGAACGTAAAATTTTTACGCCTGATTTGAATAAGATGATTGCGGCAGAAGCATTACTGGGTGCGTTTGATGTTGAACAAATAGCAACTGAAGCTCTACTTTTCCAAGCAGGTTATTTGACCATTGATTCAGTACGTCAGTTAGCCTCTATGTTGCAGTACAAATTACGATTTCCAAATCATGAAGTTCGTAGCAGCTTGAATGAGGCAATGTTATATGCACTGACGGCACAATCCAGTAATTATGCGACAAATGCTGGGTATCTTTACGATTTGTTATTGGAAAACAATTTTGATGGTCTGAAAAATCTTTTTACATCTTTTTTTGCGAGCATTCCGCATGACTGGTATCGCAATAATCCGATAGCACAATATGAAGGGTATTACGCCAGTGTGTTTTATTCTTACTTTGCAGCATTGGGGTTAGACATTATTTTAGAGGATGTCACGAATCATGGACGGATTGATATGACGGTGAAATTTAATCAGAACGTGTATCTGTTTGAATTTAAGGTTGTTGAACTTGTACCTGAAGGCAAAGCTCTTGAACAGTTGCTAAATAGAAATTACGCCCAGAAATATCAATCGTTAAATCAAGCGATACATTTGATAGGTGTGGAATTCAGCAAAGAAAGTCGAACTGTTATTGGATTTGAAGTGCAGACAATCTAAAATGTAATAAACTGTCAAATATATTACATTCCCTTATTTTATAAGACCTATAGACAATTATTTTTCCAGCTTCAAAAAAATATGTAATAATTAAAAACTCTAAACATATTTAATTACATTATGACACTCCAAAAAGGCAGACCTAAACACACTACTGGTCAAGCAATCACTCTCACCGACAAAGAACTCAAACGAGTTGAATCTGTCATCGCTTCTAACAATCATCC
>CAZLGN010000059.1:0-10349 GCA_964558865.1 uncultured Methylomagnum sp. | reverse complement strand
GCGTGTTCGTACACGGGAACGCAAGTTCGGATTTTAACGGACAGCAGTTTTACCAAAGCGCGAATCAAAGAAATCGACGACACGCGCATTCGTTCTGATTTAGCCGAAGGCAAAGTCGTTGTCGTCGCGGGTTTTCAAGGCGTTGACGAAGATGGCAATATCACAACCTTAGGACGTGGCGGTTCAGATACAACCGCTGTGGCTTTGGCAGCGGCGTTGAAAGCGGACGAATGTCATATTTACACCGACGTGGATGGTGTTTATACCACTGACCCGCGTGTTGAACCAAAAGCGCGGCGTTTAGACAGAATTACCTTTGAAGAAATGCTCGAAATGGCGAGTTTAGGTTCAAAAGTGTTGCAAATTCGCTCGGTGGAATTTGCGGGAAAATATAATGTTGCATTGCGCGTGTTGTCTTCGTTTGCAGAAGGTAACGGCACGTTAATTACTTATGAGGAATCACAAATGGAAAGTGCGTTAATTTCAGGTATTGCTTTTAATCGTGACGAAGCGAAATTAACCATTACGGGCGTGCCAGATTTGCCTGGAATCGCTTATAAAATTTTAGGGCCGATTGCCGACGCGAACATTGAAGTCGATATGATTGTGCAAAATATCGCAGCCGATGCCACCACGGATTTTACTTTCACCGTTCATCGTAATGATTTTGTACGAGCCAAAACAATTTTGGAAGCAATTTGTGCTTATCTGGGAGCGCGTCGTGTAACTGGAGATAACGATATTGTGAAAGTGTCGATTGTCGGCGTTGGAATGCGCTCACACGCAGGAATTGCGAGTACGATGTTTAAAACATTGGCTGACGAGAGTATTAACATTCGCATGATTTCAACCTCGGAAATTAAAATTTCGGTTGTCGTTGATGAAAAGTATTTAGAACTTGCTGTGCGGGCGTTGCATAAAGCATTTGGATTAGAACAAGTGTAGAAATTCAACTGGTCATAAAAGGCGCGAGGTTTAAACATCTCGCGCCTTTTATGTTTTAAGGGTTATCGCGTTTTGCATCAGAAACTAATTTTTGACGCACAAAAGCCGCGCCGATGGTTGCAATAATCGCGGGTAATGTCGAAGCCATTATGCGATTTTCAGTCAGCGCATCCGTCAGTAAATGCGCGGCTTCCCACGTTATGCCAAAACCAATTAAACCAATAATTGCCCATTTGAATGGTTCTTGACCATTTTCTTTTGCACTGTGAAAAAACCAAACTAAAATCGCCACGGCTGCAATTTTTGCCAATAACATTGTGTTCTCCTTTTTATTATTTTTTACGAGCTAAAATCATAGCATGACGCTAGAAAAACCGCCTGTTGAGTTCAATTTTTCCACCGCATTATTAACGTGGTTCGATACCCACGGACGAAGAAATTTACCGTGGCAACAAGAAAAATCACCGTATCGCGTGTGGCTTTCTGAAATTATGCTGCAACAAACCCAAGTTGTTACCGTGATTCCGTATTTTGAAGCGTTTGTGGCGCGATTTCCGACAGTTGAAAGTTTAGCCGCTGCGCCACTTGACGATGTGCTGCAACGTTGGGCGGGTTTAGGCTATTACGCTCGCGCTCGCAATTTGCACAAAGCCGCGCAAGCGATTGTCGAACGTGGTTATTTTCCCAACACGTTACCCGAATTGCTGGCATTATCAGGTATCGGTAAATCAACGGCTGGCGCGATTTTGAGTGTTGCATTTCAACAATCGCAACCGATTTTAGACGGGAATGTGAAGCGCGTTTTAACCCGTTTTTATGCAATTTCAGGTTGGACGGGTTCGCGCGAAGTTGAAACACAGTTGTGGACATTGAGTGAAAAAATCACGCCGTCCGAACGTTGCGACGATTACACGCAAGCGATTATGGATTTAGGCGCGACGCTTTGTACACGTTCAAAACCGCGTTGCGTCGATTGTCCGATGTCCTCGAATTGCGTGGCATTTTTAACCAATTCGGTTACAAATTATCCGTTTAAGAAACCCACGAAAAAGCTACCGATTAAACAAACATTTTTTCTGATTGTTCAAAATGTACAACAACAAATTTGGCTCGAACAACGTCCAATGAAGGGAATTTGGGGCGGTTTGTGGAGTTTGCCCGAAGTCGAAAATATCGACGACGCGCAACGTTGGTGCAACGAAAAAAATTTCAAAATTCAACATCAACAGCTTTTAATTTCACAACGGCACACGTTTTCACATTATCATTTGGATTACACGCCGATGATGCTTCACGTTGAAGCCATCGAAAATGAGCATTTTCATACTCGTCAACAATGGCAAAATCGCGCTTTACCTGCGCCAATTCAGATACTTTTAACTCAACTAACAGAGGATTTTTTATGACACGAATGATTCATTGCGTAAAACTGGGTACAGAAGCCGAAGGCTTAGATTCACCGCCCTTTCCAGGTGAACAAGGTTTAGAAATTTTCGAAAAAATTTCAAAAGGCGCGTGGCAAGCGTGGTTAAGCAAACAAACGATGTTGATTAACGAAAACCGTTTAGCGAGTTTCGACCCGAAAACGCGCATTTTTTTGGCTGCCGAACGCCGCAAGTTTTTGTTTGAAGGGAATGACGAAATGCCCGAAGGTTATGTGCCGCAGGTGAGTTGAAAATGCGTTTAGGACATGGTCAAAAATAACTTCCCTATTTATTTTGGAGTTGTTCCAACTCTGTGGATTTATGATTTAACTATTTTTATAAATCCCTTTTGTGATAGGGTGTTACTGGCTTGTCGAAACAATCCTATCCACAGAGTTAAAACACCTCCCCACGATTGACGGTGCTTATGTGATTACATCAAATGCTGCCACCACTTCAACTACTAGCTATAGCAAAATATCAAACGCGGGAACGGTATTAGCGGACAGTGCAATTTTAGGCGCAAATTTAAATGACTGGGCATGTACGCGCGATAATAAAACAGGCTTGATTTGGGAAGTTAAAACGGCGGACGGCGGTTTGCGTGATAAAGATTTGACGTATTCTTGGTATGAACCCGATGCGAGTAAAAATGGCGGTTTTGAGGGAGATGCCGACACGCCATATAGAATACCAAATTGTCCGACAGCTAAAAATTGCAATACTTATGCCTACAAAAATGCGGTGAATAAACAAGGATTGTGTAGTGCAAAAGATTGGAGATTACCTACTAATGAGGAATTGATGACGTTAGTTTCCTGTTCGGATGGTAAATATGAAGCCAATAATAGCTGCACAAACTACGATTCAATTGCTCGTCCCACTATCGACAATGCTTATTTTCCGAATACCGCTAGTGATTGGTTTTGGTCTTCTACGCCATCGGATAAAGATGTTAATTATGCGTGGCTCGCTGTTTTCTATTATGGTTACGGTGATGTAAGCAATAAACACCACGGCGACAATGTTCGGTTAGTGCGTTCAAATAATCCGTAACAATTACTTACTTCATGATTGGTATATTCGGTGGCACCTTCGACCCTGTTCATTACGGGCATTTGCGCTCGGCGTTGGAATTGAAGGAATTATTTGAACTCGACCACGTTCGTTTAATTCCTTGCGCTCAACCTGTGCATCGTGATTCGCCAACCGCCAGCGCGTTACAACGTTTAGAAATGCTGCAATTAGCGACACAAAATCAAACCGATTTAATTGTCGATGACCAAGAATTACAGCGCGAAGGCGGCTCTTACACGTTTCACACGTTAGAAAAATTACGCCGCGATTATCCCGAAAAATCACTACTTTTATTTGTTGGCAGCGATGCGTTTAATGGTTTTACAACGTGGTTTCAGTGGCGCGAATTATTTGATTTTGCCCACGTCGTAGTTATCACTCGCCCTAACGCCGCTTTAAATCCGTTAAACGATTTTTTCAAATCACGCTTAACAAATAACAAACTACTTTTGAAAAATTCGCTTTCAGGCAGCTTGTTTTTTCAACAAATTACACAATTAGAGATTTCCGCAACGGCAATTCGCGGTATGATTGCCGCTAAACAAAATCCGCGCTTTTTGTTACCCGACGCGGTTCTCGATTATATTTTTAAACATCAGCTTTATTTTTAGGAACACAATGCAAACAGAAGCACTTTTAGCCTTAGTTCAAGGCGAATTAAACGAACGCAAAGCTCTCGATTTAACCGTTTTAGACGTGCGTGGCAAAACCAGTTTTACCGATTACATGGTTGTTGTAACAGGCACATCGAATCGCCATTTGAAAGCCTTATGCGATTACGTCGAAATGAAAGTTAAAGCGAGTGGCGTGATGCCGCTTGGCATGGAAGGCGACATGACTTCAGATTGGGTATTGTTAGACTTGGGTGATGTAATTGTTCACGCGATGACGCAACAAGCCCGTGACCATTACACACTAGAAAAATTGTGGACAGTTGGCGATGCGCCAATTGCGGAAGCCGCTTAATTATACAAGGCGAATTTTTATTCAAATTGGTTTTGACTATGACAGAAAATCGCCTTATCGAATTGGAAATCAAAGCAGCTTATCAAGAAGATTTATTGCAAACTTTGAATGATATTATTGCCGCACAACAGCAACAAATTGATCGCCTCGAACACGCTTACAAAACCATGCACGAACGGGTAAATAATTTGTCGTCAAAACTCCCCGAAGATATGACGCAACAGCATGAAATTCCACCGCATTATTGAAATTTAATCATGTTAATTCGTGTAGCGTTATGGATGATATTGTTGTGTTTGCCGCTGTTTTTGTTGGCAAAAATGTTGTTGATTTTTACTTTTATCGTTTTCGCCGCTTTTGCCACACAATTAGCGGCTTTTTTATTGCTTGCGGCATTTGGTTTGCTGATATTTTGCGGCTTATTTGGCGCAATAAAAAAAGCGTTTTGGATTTTCTACGATTTCATTTCTGCCAAAAATCGTGAACAGCGACACGTTTTATTTGTCAAAAATAAACAGGCTAATCAAAAACGGTTGTTTCATTTCAAACGCATTCAACTCCATTATTTCAAAGAGCGCGACCGTAAAAATTTACTCGAAAAAAATAATCAGCAACACATTAACGCCCTTTCAAAATCGATTGAACAGAATTTGCAGCAGGTGAAACAAGACATTTCAAAAGACCTTTTTTTACAGCTTCAACTTGAAAATCGTCGTTATCGAATCAAACAAAATGAACAAGCTCTGCTAAAATTGCACCATAAAATCGCAACTATCACGGGCAAAGTGTTATGTTAAAAGATTGGCTGTTAAATCTCGTTTCTACGATTCACACTCTGAAAACTGAAAATTTAAAATGGAAACGCGATAATCAAGAACATCAAGCGGCGTTAAAACACGCGCAAGTTTTGGCAGAACGAACGTTGATTGTCGAATTAAAAAAACGAAGTCGGCAGTTAAAACATGAATTGACGATTTTACAAACGCAACACGATGCCGAATTGTTGATGTTCAAAACAAAATGCAAGCAAGACGTAAAAGATTACAAACAATATCTGGCTTCGTTGGATCAGCTTAAACATTCGATTCAAACGAGTTATACCCATTTGCCCGAAGCCGTGGCTTTTACGATTCATCATCACGCGAAGTATTTGTTAAATGAAATGTGGGAAACCACCGAATTTGAAGAAAAAATGCGCCGTGAAATTCAGTTAATTCGTTTTATGTCCACCGTTCACGAAGACGCGCGGTTGTATTTGGAAGGAAAAACGACCGAAGTTTTACCTGAACGAACGCTAACCTTTATCAGCAACGCCTCGCCTCAATTCAAGGAAAAAAAATGAGCGAAATCGCTTTAACCGTTGAAAATTTAACCTTTTCTTACGGACAAAAAAAAGCTCTCGATAACATTACGTTTCAGATTTCAGCGGGTGAATGCACGTTGTTATTAGGTGAAAATGGCGCGGGGAAAAGTACCCTGTTTTCATTGATAACGCATTTATACGATACCCACGCGGGACGAATTGAATTGTGTGGTTTTAATATCCAAACCCAATCAAGGCAAGCCTTAGCGCGTTTAGGCGTGGTATTTCAACAAACCACGCTAGATATGGATTTAACCGTTTTGCAAAATTTGAATTATCACGCCGCCTTGCACGGCATGAGCAGTAAGTTAGCAAAACTACGGATTCAAGAAGAATTAGAGCGATTGCAGATGTTTGAGCGGCGTGGCGAAAAAGTTCGCCAATTGAACGGCGGACATAAACGGCGCGTCGAAATTGCACGCGCGTTATTGCATAAACCGTCTTTATTATTGCTCGATGAACCGACGGTAGGGCTTGATATTCCTAGCCGTCAAGGCATTGTCGATTATGTGCATCAGCTTGTTGCCGATGAAAAAATAGCGGTGCTTTGGGCAAGTCATTTAATGGATGAAGTGTATCCCGACGACCATTTAATTGTGTTGCATCGCGGACAGATTAAAGAAAATGGGCGGGTAAATGACGTTTTAACTCGAACAAAAACCGATACTATTGCCGAAATGTTCAAAATTTTGACGCAAAAAACAACACCATAATTCAACAAATACGCGGTAATTGCTCACCGCTTAACAACATCAATTGCCGATTTACCCCCATTGCGGTTTCTAAAATCACCGCGCCATTTTTATCCACATTTGTCACCGTGCCGATTTTTTGCGCTTGTGAACCTAATGAATGTAAACGTAGTAATGCTAGCGTTTTTTCCGTTTCTTCCGCCGCAACAAACAGCACGAAACACGCTTCATTCGCCACATACAACGGATCAAAACCTAAAATTTCACAGGCGCTTTGCACATCGTCATGAATCGGAATTGCGGTTTCTTGAATGACGAAACGTTGTTTTGATGCTGCCGCTAATTCTAATAAACCGCTCGCTAAACCGCCGCGCGTCAAATCGCGTAAGCAATGCAAATCCAATTTTGCCGCCACTAATTCCTGTACTAATCCCGACAAATCGGCACAATCGCTTTCAATCTGACTTTCAAATGCCACGCCTTCACGCGCCAACATAATTGCCATGCCGTGCCGCGCAATATCGCTGTTGATAATAATGCTGTCACCAACTTGAATGCGTTGTGCTGAAATTTCAATTTCGGGCGAAACTAAACCAATCCCAGCGGTATTGATATAAATGCCGTCGCCTTTGCCGCGATCGACAACTTTTGTATCGCCCGTGACAATTGAAACGCCTGCGGCTTGCGCGGTTTCCTGCATCGATTGCAAAACGCGCTTCAAATCTGAAATCGCAAAACCTTCTTCCAAAATCAAGCCACAACTTAAATATAAAGGCTTCGCGGCACTCATTGCCAAATCGTTAAGCGTGCCACAAACCGCTAATTTTCCAATATCGCCACCCGCAAAAAACACGGGGTTAATCACATACGAATCAGTTGTGAAAGCGAGTTTTTGCTCGCCAATCGGAAAAACGGCGCAATCGTTTTTTTGCCCCAAAAGTGGGTTATTGAAAATTGGCTGAACAGTTGAATCTAAAAGTTGTTGCATCAATCGTCCACCGCCACCGTGCGCTAAAACGATTTGTTCATAATGTAGTGGCGTGGGGCAAGTCAGTTTGAAATCTGTCATAAATTCACCAATATCGGCGTTGTTGGAAATGTGGGCGGCGGTGGTGTTCGTCATGCTCGTAATAACGCCGCACTGGTGGTGCGGGAATGTAACGCGGCGGTGGTGGCGCGTAATAACGTTGCGGATAACTGGGGCGCGTCACAATGATAGCGCGTGAATAACCACGCGGTTCATGATAAACACAGCCCGTCAAAAACTGCACACCCATAAAAATCAGTAACAAACGTTTCATGTCACACCACCGTTTTTTCAAAGTTGAAATTATTTTTCAGCTGGCGCGGGTTCTTCAGCATTCATAACGAAGGTGGACAAACATTCCAATTCGCTTTCGGTGTAATTGCTACGCGCCGCCATCAATTCTTTTGCCGAGCCAAAATCACTCTGCAATTCTTCCATTGTTTTTTTCGGGTCTTTCGATTCGGCTAAGGTCAACATTTTGGTGTAATTGCGATAAGCCGTTAATCGTTCGGGGTCTAACGCAAAAACACCAGGCATATTTTGCGCTGAGGTTTCTACAATACACGTCGCCATTTTTTCTGGCGGCACTTTGTAATCTTTCGATTCGGCTGTTTTTGTGTCACGTTGCAATTCGTTCAAAACGGCAGTTTCGTAATTTGCTTTGTCCGCGCAACCCGAAAGTAATAAAGCAGTAAGCGGAAGTAATAAAAGTTTTTTCATTTTTAATTTTAAGTTCAAGGTTTGAGAGTCAAAAATTACAGCATCATTTGTATTTCAGTTGCCTTTTTGTTTTCGATACGAAAGGCGCGTAATTCTAAAATCCCTTTGGTGTTTAGCGAAATAATGAAATACAGCGCGTCCTCGTAATTCGCCATTTCTAAATCCAACATCGACGGACACGCAGGCGCAGTTGGATGTGAATGATAAATCGCAAAAAGCTGTTCATCGTTTTCACGCATTTTTTTTATCGCCGCAATGTGTTGTTTTTCGTCGAATAAAAAATGCGTTTGCGGTTCAGGCGCGACATTATCTATCGGATAACAATTTTCAGGCGCATTGTTTTTACTGCTCACCAAACCACACACTTCCGTATCAGGGGCTTGTTGTGCGTAATGCAAAAGTTGACTTGCCAGTTTGCGCGGTAGTTGAATTTCTTGAATTTCTGTCATCATGATTTTTAATTGTTTTTGGTTGAAAAGTAACGTTACTCGATTAGCATAACGGAATGTTAGAATTTCTAAAGTAATTTTTAGAATACACGAAACTGCAACACACCATTTTAACCGTTAAACTTTTTACTTAAACTCAAGGAAATCATCATGCGTACTCAACTTTTACTCTCTGCCGCTGTCATTGCATTATTCAGCGGTTGCGCCAGTCAAACGCCAACATTAAGTTCAGGCAATGTCGAATATGGCGATCACAAAGCCGTCGAAACCTTAACCAACGAATTCGGTTCAACCGATTTACAAAGCATCGCGCAAGCCATGACCACATCGTTATTGCAATCGCCCGCCGTGGGTGCAAAACAACGTCCGCTTGTTACCATTGCGGAAGTCAAAAATCGCACCAGCGAATACATTGACACCAAATCCATCACGGACACCATTCGCACCAAAGTCATGAAAAGCGGCTTGATGCGTTTCGCGGTAGACACTAGCGGAATGCAAACACAAACCGATGAAATCGTGCGCCAAAGTCAAAGCGGTATGTATAAAAAAAGTAAATCGAAAAAAATCGGGCAAATGGAAGGCGCGGATTTTCGTATCGAAGGCACCATTACTTCAATTGTCAAACGTGCTGACGATGTCAAAGACGTGTATTACAAATTCAGTTTGCAGTTAATCGACAACGAAAGCGGTGTGATGGAATGGGCGGACGAAAAAGAAATCCGTAAAACTTCCAACAAATCGATGTTTTAAGTAGGAGTTTTTATGAAACGCAGTGTCTTTTTTTTGGCGTTATTCAGTCTCGCATCAATCGCTCAAGCGGCAAAAATTGCCGTTGCCGATTTGGCATATTCTGAGCGTGTGCGTGAGTATTTTCACGACGTAGAATTTCACAATAAAGAATCCGAAAAATCGAATTCTTCCCGCTCACAAACCGATTATTCCGAATCATCGGGGACAGAAAGTTTTATCGAACAAGGCGAATTGCGTAAATTTACGGGCGATATTAAAGGCGAGTTGTTGAAAACCAGCGGCTTTCAACTCACCCAAGCCAAACCGTACACCCAAAAAAATAACGAAAAAGTTTTCGACATCATCGACAAAATCAAAAAAGGCTATTATCCGAAAGCCGATTACGTTTTGTTTGGGACGGTGAGCGAGTTGGATTTTCGTGATGAAGCGAATCCGATTATCGGCACAAACAATGTTGCCAACACGTTCAGCATGACATTGACGGCGGATTTCAGTTTGATTAACACCCGCACTTACGAAATCAAAGCCGCCTTCACCGCGATGGGCGAAGGTACTGATGTGCGGGTTGCTTCGGCAGGTGGACGAGTGCAACCCAGTCGCGGCAAAGTCGTTGCCGAAGTTTCACGCAATTTAGGCATGGAAGTCGCGCAACAAGTAAATGAACAATTGAACGGTGGCAGCGGCTCACGAAGCGGCGATTATGAATCACAACGTGCTTACCCCACGACACAAGGCGGTCAGCTAGAAGAAGGCGAAGTAATGCGTTTTGATCAATAAATTTAGACACTTAGGAATGCGAACTCTCGCTGAATTTCAAAACAAGTAGAGGTTACGCATTGACGACAGGCGTAAAATGTGGGTTCAAATTATTTGTGGCGAAAACACATTCCGAAATGAAAGATTTCACCACATTGGTGAACAATTCCCGTCGCA
>CAZLGN010000058.1:0-10414 GCA_964558865.1 uncultured Methylomagnum sp. | reverse complement strand
AATTCTTTAGTATTGATGCTTCGTCAAGCTAATTTTTTATGAGAAAGCCGTGATACAACACGGCGGGAGTTTTAGTTGGCGCAATTGGTGTAAGTGGTGATAGCTCGTGTGCGGATCACAACATCGCGTGGCGAACTCGTCACGCATTAGGTCTTGATAAAGTACCTGCTGGCGTTGCAGGCGATTTAAAAGACAATATCATTTACGATTTAAAAAATGGTTTTGGTCATCCGACTTGCGGCGTAAGCGATGAAGCGGCAGTGAACAAAACCGTCGTTGGTGACGCGCCCTTAGCAAAATAATGGTTAAAAACCACAGAGCAAATTTTACTTGCTCTGTGGTTTTGACGTTGGAAAAGTATCAATAACTCTCTCAATCCAACTGTAAATTCGTTTCACCAACAAACCATCGTCGTGCAAATATAAATGCCCTTCGTTATCGAGTTTCACTTGTTGATAATACGCATTTATCTTGCCGACAACTTGCCGTTCACGCGCACTATTTATCACATTCGGCATATCTAACGCGCCATAAATATCCAACATTGGCAACGTTAATTTCGGCATTATCGATAAGGTTTGAGCTGTAATATCGCTGGTTTCAGGCACTGGCAAACTAATTGCCACTAACGCATTTACGTCATTAGATTTTGAATCAGCCAACGCATAACTCGCCATCAAACTACCTAAACCGTAACCAATCACCACGACTTTCTCAGCCTTTTCTTTTTTGGCAAAATCCAACGCAGCAGTTAAGCGCGTTTTCGCTTCAGGAAATAAGCTGTAATAATCTTGAACAGGCGCAGATGCTTCGCGTACAGGCATTTGAATTGATAACGTTGCCCAATGATGTTCGGGAAAAAACGTGCGTAAATTTTTAATTACCGCTTGATGATTCGGATGACCGCCAATGTCATGCAACAAAATAATCATTCCAGAACGCGGATTTTTTGCCGTGTCGGTGTAAAGGCTGAGAAACTTTTTACCATTCGCGTCAAGCCAAACGGCACGACCGACATTTAACGTCGTTTGAATATCGGTGGCAAATTCCGCCTCGCGTTTTTCATCACTCGCCACGCAGGTCAAGGCACCACACAAACAAAGTGCCAATCCCATTCGTGTTACTGTTTTACTAAACATAAACGTTACAATTTGTAGACGATGTCACGATTTCCCGTTCTGGGATCTTCGATGCTGGGTTTGACATCGGATTTTGCTTTGCCTTGTTTAACACGGTCACGGTCGTATTTCGCCATCATTTCTTCCCACGTTTTGTACTGCTGATATTCGGCAAAACCTTCTGCTTTACGTTTTTCATAAATTTCTTTGCCCATTGTGATAATTTCATCTGCTTTTTTACCATCAACAGCGGCTAAGAATTCGGTATTGTCTTTTTTCTCATCGCGTATCATCCAAAATGACATTTCATATCCAACTCGCGTTTCTTCTTTCAAGTGGTTTTTAATCATTTTAACCGAGCGATAAGCTGTTTTTTCGCTGTGTGCGTTGATTTTATCGCCGCCACACGCAACCAATGTCATGCTGCCGAACATTAACAAAATAAGGGGAATTTTTTTCATTGCAATAATCTCAAAGGTTTAAATTAAGGTTCCTGACGGCGGATATTATAAGCAGACCTACTTACATTGCACCTAAATTCGATGCCAATGCTTTATATAGCGCAATCCGATAATCAAAAAGTTGTTGCTGTGCTTGTAGCAAACTACGTTCCAAATTTTGACTTGTAACATCCGCTGATAAGATTCGCAAAAAATCCATCGCGCCAAATAAATAACGTTCTCGAATTCGTTGACTAGCATCTTGAGAAAGTTGGAGTTGTTGCATTAAATTTTGCACAAGTTGCCGCTGCTGTTTTTCTTGAATCAGTGCATTTTCCACTTCGCCAACCGCTGTTAATAATGTATTGGCGTATTGATTCATAGCTTGTTTTGAAACGGCTTCAGTTCGTTCAACTTCCGCAATGCGTCGTCCACCATCAATCAACGGCAAAACTAAATTTCCTGCTAATGTCGCCAACCAATTATTGAAAAATGACTGCAAACTGGGCGAATTCGTTCCGAAGTTCGCCGACAAACTTAATTTTGGAAAACGGTCTGCAATTGCCGAAGCGATGCGTTGATCTGCGGCTTGAATGCGTAAATACGCGCTTTTTATATCAGGGCGATTTTGTAAAACGGTTGCAGGCATGGCAGTTTCTGGTAATTCAGGCAAGAAAGAAAATGTTGCAACAGCGGGAAGTGTCACCGTATTTGGCGATTTACCGACTAAAACCGCCAATTGATTTTCTAATACTTTCAAGGTCGCAATAACAGTTAATTGATTGCTGCGAGTCGATTCAAGTAATTGTTGTTGTTGCAAAACATCGGCTGCTGCGCCCTGCCCGCTTCGATAACGTACTTGAACTATTGACACGTTTTTTTCATTCACCGCTATTTGGCGTGCGAGTAAATCGAGCTGTTGTCGTTGTTCGAGTAATTGAAACCAAGTGTTAGCAATTTTTGCCGTCAACGAAATTGCGGCGGTATTGACATCTTCTTGACTGGCTTGCGCGTCCAAAATTGCCGCATTTTGTGCTGTGCGAACCCGTCCCCACAAATCAATCTCATAAAATGTCGTCAAACCTAAACCTAACGAAAGGACATTTGTCGTATCGCTTTCAGTGATTTTTGACGTGTCAGTTAACGCGGTATTAAGTTGAGGAATTAACGGCGCACCTGCTTGTTTTGCTAAAGCCTGTGCTTGTTGAAGCTGATTATAAGCCGCTTTGAGACTGAAATTATTGGCTAACGCTTGCTCACAAAGTCGATTTAATTCGTCATCGTGAAACACTTGCCACCAACGCGCGGTCAGCTTTTGTGTGCCAGAATTTGAAAATTGAGCAGGTAAATTAACGGGTGGCGAAATATCCTCAATGGTTACGGCGCAGGCTGGCAACGTCAAGGCAAGCAAAATAATTTTAATTCGACGCATGAAATCGTTCTGCAATCAGCTTAACAAGTTGTCGTGCTAATTCTGTTTTCACCGTCATTTCCAACGCTTTGTGACCATCGCGCCAAAAAACTTCAAGCGCGTTTTCATCCCGTTCAAATCCGCCTTTTTCACGTCCCACCCAATTTGCGGCAATCATGTTTAATTTTTTTCGCGCTAATTTGTCAAGCGCATAACGTTCAAGTTCGTGTGTTTCAGCCGCAAATCCAACAGTAAAAGGTGGATTTTTAGATACCGCCACATTCGCCAAAATATCGGCATTTTTTTCTAAAATGAGCGTAATTTTATCGGCATTTTTTTTAATTTTTTTGTTACCACAAGCAACGGGACGATAATCCGCAACGGCTGCCGCGCCAATAAAAATATCGCAATTTTCAAGATGTTCAAAAACCGCCGCGTGCATTTGTTCGGCGGTTTCAATTTGGACAAAATGACATTTTTTCGGTGGCTGAATATGTGCCGCGCCACTGATTAAGGTCACATTTGCGCCCGCCTGTTGTGCCGCAACGGCTAACGAATAGCCCATTTTTCCTGAACTTCGATTCGTCAAATAACGCACAGGATCTAAGGGTTCACGAGTTGCCCCCGCCGTAATAATGATATTTAAATTCGCTAAAACGGGCAGCATGGTTAAATCCGCAATCAATCGCTGACAAATCGTTTCAGGTTCAGCCATACGCCCAACGCCTACTTCACCGCAGGCTTGTTCGCCGCTTTCTGGCGCAATCAAGTTTACGCCGTGTGTTTGTAAAATTTTCAAATTTGTCTGCGTCGCGGCATGATTCCACATAGCGTGATTCATAGCGGGAGCGATATAAACGGGACATTGAACCGTCAAATAGAGCGTGGACAATAAATCATCTGCCAAACCGTGAGCGCATTTTGCCAATGTATTTGCCGTCGCAGGTGCAATCACAAACACGTCCGCCCAACGCGCAAGTTCAATATGTCCCATTGCATTTTCAGCTTCCGAGTTGAGTAATTCGCAATGTACCACATGACCAGATAAGGCTTGAAACGATAGCGGTTGCACAAATTCCATTGCCGATTTTGTCATAACCACGCGAACATCCGCGCCGTGTTTTTTCAACAAGCGCGTTAATTCTAAAGACTTATAAGCGGCAATTCCGCCAGTGACAGCGAGAAGAATTCGATGTTTAGACATGGAAAATTTTAACCATTACGCGGCGCGTTCAATCATTTCTTTAGCTTGTTTCGCAAAGGCTAATGCGTCACCGCTTTTTACTGTTTCAAGAGGAATGACTAACGCCGTCGATAAACTAATGTAAATGTAGATGTAATGCTTGCTGCGTTCGACTCGCACTAAATCCGACCACAACATTTTATGTTTGCCGCTAGGGGATTTTTCTAACAAATACTGCGCTTGTTCTGGATCTATCGTCAGCGTGTAAGTGCCAAACATCGCGTTTTTTTCTTTGTAAGTGTAGTTATTAAGGATTTGACGACGGAGATCGAGCATCATCACTTTTGGCGACAACCAACCCCAAAGTGCCGCAACGACTAAAATATACGCCGCTGAATTTCTATCGCCGTAGTAAAAATAGTAAAACCCGCCAATTAACCCCATTACCGCTGGCACAATCCAACGATTTTTACGGATATTACTTTGGATTTCTTCGTTGCGCGTGAACTGCACTTCGTTAAAGTGAATTAAGTCGTCTTCGCGGAATTCGTATTCAATTTCAAACATGATTTTTTATTTTTATAGTTGGATTTAATGGAATTAGTGTATTTTGATTCGAGCGTGCGTGGCACGTCTGAATAAATTTGATAACGTCAGCATCGCGGTTCTGAAATAGCCGTGAATAGCGATTTTGTGCGTTTTGTATAATGACAAATAGACAATTTTCGCTATAAAACCCGCTACGCTGACGGTGCCAAAACTTCCCATCAAATTGCCGAGCGTTGCGTAATTTCCTAACGAAACCAAAGAGCCGTAATCGTTATAAGTAAATTCCACTGGTGCATTACCATTCAAACGATTGATAAGCGATTGCGCCAATGTTTTTGCTTGTTGGTGTGCCGCTTGAGCGCGTGCTGGAACATTTTCTTCATGTCCATCCCAAGGACAAGCGGCACAATCACCCATTGCAAAAATGGCTTCGTCGTTGGTTTTTAGTGTTTTATCAACAACGATTTGATTAAGATAATTCGTTGTTAAATCATCCAAATTATGTAACCAATCAGGGGCTTTAATGCCAGCCGCCCAAATTTTCAAATTGGCTTCAATCACTTCGCCATCGTGAGTCAAAAGAGCCTCTTTTGTGATTTCAACCACTCGTCGCCCAAGTTTCAAATCAACATCTAATTTAATCAATTGCTGTGCAGTAGCAATCGCTAAATCAGCGGGTAGAGCGGGCAATAAACGGGCAGCGGCTTCGATAATCGTAATTTTAACGTTGCTCGATTCTTCCAAACCATAAACCGCGAGTAATTTTGTTACCTGATGCAATTCTGCTGAAAGTTCAACACCTGTCGCTCCCGCACCAACAATCGCAATCGACAACGGTTTAGAATGCCCTTTTTGGGCGTGATTTTTAATATAGGTTTCAACTAACTGTTTTTGAAATTTAAATGCTTTTGCGGTGGTGTCTAAAAATAAACAATGTTCTTTCACACCAGGAATATCAAACGTATTACTAACGCTACCAACAGCTAGCACTAAGGTATCGTAAGCAAATGTGCGGCGTGGAATCAGCACATGACCTGCATCATTTAACGTAGGACTAACGTAAATTTCTTTTGCTTGGCGATTCAAACCTTCCATTCGTCCCAAACGAAATAAAAAATGGTTTCGATGTGCTTGTGCAAGATATTCAATTTCTTCGGCGGAATCTAACGTGCCAGCGGAAACTTCGTGCAAAAGAGGTTTCCAAATATGTGTTGAACTCGCATCAAGTAACATAATTTCAGCATTTCCCGATTTACCTAATTTACGTCCTAAATGGGTAGCAAGTTCCAAACCCGCTGCGCCACCACCGACAATGACAATTCTATGAGCGTTGTTTTTCATTATTATAATTTTCTCACTGGTTGTAAAAAATTGAGGTGTTGGGCAGCATTATAACCAAGATTGGCGGTGTGACGTACACCGCATTATTGAGAAGTAATTTTGATTTCATAATTTCAAGTTTATTCAACAATTAACTACGTTAAACTAATCGGCAGAAATAATTATTTTTATCACAATGAGCAATTTTTAATGACACATCAAGCACGCAAACGGTTCGGACAAAATTTTCTGCACGACCAAAATATCATCGATAACATCATTGGCAGCGCGATGATTCGTAACGGTGAAAACTGGGTTGAAATCGGCGCGGGACAAGGCGCATTAACTGAACCGTTACTTAAAAAAGTAACGCATTTGGACGTAGTTGAACTCGACCGCGATTTGGTGACTTTGTTGCAACACAAATTTTCCGAGCAAACGAATTTGAAGATTCACAGCGGCGACGCATTACGGTTTGATTTTTCGAGTCTCGCGCCGAATGGTGAAAAATTGCACGTTATCGGTAATTTGCCTTACAACATTTCCACGCCATTGATGTTTCATTTACTCGAAACGACGGATTGCATTGCCGATATGTTATTCATGTTGCAAAAAGAAGTGGTAAATCGAATCTGTGCCACGCTAAATGGTAAATCTTACGGGCGTTTAAGCGTCATGATGCAATACTATTGTGCGACGGAATGGTTATTTGACGTACCACCAGAAAGTTTTAATCCCGTGCCACAAGTTATGTCTGCGATTGTGCGTTTAGTGCCGCATTCAAAGCCACCTGTTGAGATTGATGATATTAAAATGTTTGGAAAAATTGTGACAGAAGCCTTTTCACAACGCCGTAAAACATTGCGAAATTCGTTGAAAAAATCGCTGTCAGAAACTGAAATTTTGGCGTTAGGTGTTGATGCGAATTTACGCGCTGAAAATATCAGTTTGTCGGAATTTGCATTATTAAGTAATGCCGTTAGTCGAAAACCCGTTGAAACGGAAACCCACTAAATTCTGCGACAAATTGTCGCGCGACAATTTGTCACATTTTCAACATGAAAGTTTGTCGTTAGAATGAAGCCTCTCTTCAAAGCTCCTCTAAGCGTGGCGAGAGTCTTATATCCTTCTCTTTTTATGCCGCATGAACTATTTTCTGATGCGGCATTTTTTTGTAATTTCTACGCCGTTAAACTCATCTCAATTGCTGTTTTCAAGGCATATTGCAAACTGCCTAAATTCGCGTTGCCTGTTCCTGCTAAATCTAATGCCGTACCGTGATCAACTGAAGTGCGAATTATTGGCAAACCTAACGTGATATTGACGGCGTGTCCAAAACCTTTATATTTCAAAACAGGCAAGCCTTGATCGTGATACATCGCCAAAACCGCGTCAGCATTTTTCAAATACTTTGGTGTAAATAACGTATCCGCTGGCAACGCGCCTTGTAAATTCATACCTTCGGCGCGTAATTTATTCAAAGTTGGATTGATAATTTCGATTTCTTCACGACCTAAATAGCCATTTTCACCCGCGTGCGGATTCAAACCACAAACTAAAATTTTGGGCTGTTTAATGTGAAAACGGGTGATTAAATCGTAATGCAAAATTCGAAGCGTTTTTTCCAAAAGTTCAGACGTAATCGCCGCACTAACTTTTGAAAGCGGCAAATGTGTCGTCACTAATGCCACGCGCAAACCTTCCGTCGCCAACATCATTACAGGATGCCCACCAGTTTGCAGCGCGATGTGTTCCGTGTGACCTGTAAAAGCAAAACCTGCTTCGTTAATTACACCTTTATGAACGGGCGCAGTCACCATCGCCGCAAAGGTATTATTCAAACAACCTTGCGTAGCGCGATCTAAAAGTTCGAGAACATATTCGCTATTTTCGTAATTTAAAACGCCCGCTTCCACAGGTGTTTTAAGTGTAACGGGTAAAATCGTCAAATGCCCTTTTGGTAAAATGGCTTGCGATTTTTTGGGATCAAAGTGATGCAACGTGAGCGGTAAATTCAATAATTTAGCGCGTTGCTTCAACAAATCAGCATCAGCCAAAACGACTAATTCACAATTGGGCAGCATATTTTGCACAAGTTGAATGCACAAATCCGCACCAATTCCAGCAGGCTCGCCAGCCGTTAATGCAATACGAGGCATCATAATAAAATCTCCCTTGTAATCATCACAGCCAACAATTTGAAACGAGAAAAGAGCGGTATAAGTTTTGTTGTCATTAACATTTCTCCAAATTTATTTTAAAAAATCGAAGCTAGTCTAAATCAAATTTTGAATTTTATCGTGGCTATAGGACGTTAATTTTTAAATGGATTTCAATTGTGGGTAATAACCGAATTTAGTGGATTCAATTGGTTTTAATAACACTTATTTTCTCTTATACTTGCCTCCTTATTTAACACAGGAGTTTTCATGGAAAAGCCATTTATTTTACATATGTTGACCACCGCAAAAAATTTAAGTCCATTTGATGTCAATATGGCGATGGATGCGGGTTGGGTTTCAGCCATTCCTTATACCAATATCGAAGCGAGCGAAGTTGAAGGCTTAGTCCAAGATGCAATTTTTTCGCGCAGTGCAAAAAACTTAAAACGTACCAGTATTTTCATTGGTGGACGTGATACGAAACAAGCTATGGACATGTTGAAAATTGCGAAACGTTCAATGATTCCGCCGTTTGAAGTATCGGTTTTCGCAGATCCAAGTGGTGCATTTACCACCGCTGCTGGAATGGTTGCCGCCGTTGAACGGGAATTAGCCCAGAAATTTGGCACAACGCTAGAAGGTAAAAGTGTTTTAGCATTGGCGGGGACAGGTCCAGTTGGTCAAGCGGCGGCGGTCATTGCCGCAAAAGCTGGCGCAAACGTTCGTATCATTGGTCGTCAACTCGAAAAAGCCCAATACACCGCAGATTTATGCAACGCTGAATTTGGCGAAGGAAAAACTAACATTTTAGCGGGTGCAGATGCCGACAAAGCAGAATATATCAAAACTGCTGACATCGTTTTTGCGACGGGTGCAGCGGGAATTGAATTATTGAGCGCAGAATTGATTGCATCCGCCCCACAATTAAAAGTTGCTGCTGATGTAAATGCTGTTCCGCCATCAGGTATTTCTGGTATTGACGCAATGTCAAACGGTTCGCCAATCGTAGGTTCAATTAGTGGTGCTGTTGGTATCGGGGCATTAGCCATCGGTAATGTAAAATATCAAGCGCAAAATCTACTCTTAAAACGCATGATTAACTGTGAAAAACCCGTGTACTTGCATTTTGAACATGCTTTTGAAGTTGCACGCGAATATATCAAATCTACTCAAGCCTAAGTTTTAGTCAGGAATTTTAAATTATGAAACGCAGTATTCTCCACATGCTCGATCCAATGCCAAATAACAGCCCGTTTGACATTAACATGGCATTAGACGCAGGCTTTGATGTATTGATGCCATATAACAATGTGAAATTAGAAAGTGTCTACGGTTTGACGCAGGATGCGATTTTTTCGCGCAGCTCGGCTGGCATGAAACGCACTGGCTTATTTATTGGTGGTCGCAATTTAGGTTTAGCGATTGACATGTTCAATGCTGCGAAACAGGCAATGGTACCGCCTTTTGCAATTTCAGTTTTTGCAGACCCCAGTGGCGCGTTCACGACAGCGGCGGCATTGGTAGCGTGCGTAGAAAGAGAATTGCGAGACAAACACGGCAAAGAATTAGCGGGTTGCAAGGCAGTTGTTTTTGGTGGAACAGGACCTGTGGGCATAGCAACTGGCATTATCGCGTCATTGGCTGGTGCAAATACAACTATTGTTGATCATTTGTATTTAGATACTGCCTCGGATATGGCGACACAATACAATCGTCGTTTTGGTTGTAACTTAAAAGCCGCCGTTGCAAGTTTTGACAAAGATAAAATCGAACTTTTAAAAGATGTGGATATTATTTTCTGTACAGCGAAAGCGGGAATTCAGGTTTTGAATGCCACAATTTTAAAAGAAGTAACACAGTTAAAAGTAGCCGGAGATGTGAATGCGGTGCCACCTGCTGGAATTGAAGGGATTGAACGGGGAGATGTCGGTACACCGTTAATTCACGCGACCCATTGCAAGGCAGTTGGCGTTGGTGCGTTGGCAATTGGCAATGTCAAATATCAGGTTCAACATGCTTTATTAGCTTCAATGTTAGAAACAGAAAATCCTATTTATTTAGATTTCCGAGATGCGTTTGTAACCGCACGCGGATTACTAAAGTAAATTTAAGTTGTGTAGTTCCTATGCTATTTTGTGTAGGAATTGCACGAGAAATTTTTCAACACAAACAAAAAAGCCCAAAATCAACAGATTTTGGGCTTAATCGTAAAAATAAGAGCTTGGCAATTC
>CAZLGN010000057.1:0-10455 GCA_964558865.1 uncultured Methylomagnum sp. | reverse complement strand
CTTGGTAAATTCGTAAATTTGATTAAGATTTTTTTCGGTATCGTTGTAATCTTCCTGAATTTCTTTCTTTTCTTTATCACTCAACAACGCGCCAGCCAAAGCATCTTGACGCTGTTTTTGCAAGGTTGCAATTTCTTCACGGCTGTAATACTGAATCGAAACCAATTGATCTTGATCGGTTTGGGCTGACCAAATTTCGGTGCTGGTAAAAGTACAACGCTCGCGTGCGGACGGCAGAATTTCTTGTCCCAACCACGCATTGAGCAACGCACTTTTGCCCGCTTTTTCCAAACCAATAACCGCAACTTCAAACCGATTGGCGCGTAAGCGTTCAAGTTGGCGATTTAGACGGGCGTTTTCTGTTTCTAATTTTTGGCGAATTTCGGGTGAAATATCGACACCCGTTTGATTACTCAGCGTCATCAATTTGTCCGATAAAATCGAGACTTTTTCCAAACGTGTGAGTTGTTTTGCACAGGTTTCTAACCACGTTGCCATAACATTTCCAATTAAAATTTTTTAAAAAATAAATCAATCGACATTCAAAAGATTCGCGGCAGCAAGTAATTTTGGAATATCTGATTGGGTAACGTGATGGTAAAAGTCGCCATTAGGGGCAATTTTTACGACTACACCCTCGGTGCAATGCCCAAAACAGCAAATCGCTTCTACATTGACTTCGGATTCTTTCGTCGCAAGCTGTAATAGTTCTAATAATTTTTCGCTACCTTTTCCACCGCAAGATGGATTTTGAATAGAAGAGCGGCGATGTGTGCAAACAAAAAGTGTGATGGTAGACATTGAAAGGTGATTTTTTAATGTTGCGATAAAAATAAAAAAGAGCGTGATTTTCAAAATCACGCTCTTTGCGATTTGAGTTTGTTTTCAGGAATAATGATTGCCTGTGACGTGCCTTCTATTATCTTCTTCGATTTGTCGTTGGCGTTTTTGAGCATCAAAAGCACGCGCAAAATTTTCGATTTTCTTCGTGCCATTTGCTAGCGTCACTGTCAATCGATAAACAATTGCGCCATTTGGTTCACAAATTTTTTCTATTGTTGTACTCATCGAATCCCCCAAATTTTAAATGTATTCATCAGCCAAATTCAGCTGCATAAATGAAATGATAGCCGATAAATCATAAAAATTTCCATACGCCAGTAACAATTTCACAAAAGCCGCTTCGCGCGTCATATTCCAAAGCAACGTCGCGCCGTTATTTACTAATTCAAGTGTCGATTGATAAGCCGCCACCGATTTAAACGCGGGTGCTAAATAAATGGCTATATTCCGCGCTTGGCAACGTTTTATAAAATGAAGCAACGAACGATTTTCACCCCATTTCTCAGTCGTACAAGCTGTTCCCGAATGATACAAATCATGCAAAACGGCATCTACATTCGTTAAATCAAAATAATCGTAATTCAACGATGGATACGGTTTTATTAACAAAATTCGCTCTGAAAAATTGGCGTTAAGTGGTTTATTAAAATAGGTTTTTGGAATTACATTCACGTCGGCGACACTAAAAAAATCGCTACTCAATGGCGGCGAACTGGTCAAACGTGTGGCTTTATGTAATGTCACCGTTTTTTCAGCTGGATTACGATACGGCACAAAAACACCCGTTAACTTTTCGTGCAAGATTTTTTCAACCGCAAAACTGAAATTGTCCAAACCGTTAGCGGCTTGATTACTTAACGGATAATGACTTGAAACCAGAAAAATCGGCACGTTCAGCGCGTGAAAATAGAATCCTAACGCGGCTGCCGAATAAGCGAGTGTGTCTGTGCCATGCGTGACAATGATGCCGTCGTAATTTTGGGGATTGGCATTTTCAATTGCGGCAATCAATGCTGTCCAAATTTGCGGTGCCAGATTTTCACTCAAAATTTGATAGGGCTGCAATGTTGTAAACGTCACGTCAGATTGTGAATAACGCGCCTTGAATTGTGCCAACAACAGAAAAGACGTTTTTTCGTCGGTATCAATCGCGCCATTTTGAATACTCGAGCCAATTGTACCGCCTGTAAATACCACTAAAATGTTTTTCATTGTCCCTTTTGCATTAAAATTGCGTTTTTCAAAGCATAACAAACGCAACTCTAAATGAAAATATCACTCATCGTCGCCATGTCAGCAAACCGCGTTATTGGACGCAATAACAAAATGCCGTGGTATTTATCCGCCGATTTAAAACGCTTTCGCGCCATTACTCTAAATTCGCCGATTTTAATGGGGCGCAAAACCTTTGAATCGATTGGCAAACCGCTCGATGGACGCACAAATCTCATTTTAAGCAAAAATCCCACTTATCGACCTGAAGGTTGTTTGGTTTTTGATTCGCTTGAAATGGCGTTAAATGCTGCGAAAAATGTTGGCGAAGAACTTTTTATTATTGGTGGCGCGACACTTTATGAGATTGCTTTGCCATTGGCAAAACGTCTTTATTTAACCGATATTGAAGCCGAATTTGAAGGCGACACGTTTTTTCCAGAATTGGATTTAAATGATTGGAATGAAATCGCTTGTGAACGCATAACGAACGATGAAAAAGTCGATTTTTCATACCGTTTTTTGGTTTTAGAAAAGAAATAACAAACCGTTTCGCACAAAAAAGGCTGATTTTCATCAGCCTTTTTTTGTTGCGAAAGTTGAAAAACTTATTTCAACAAACCTTGTAACAAATCGTTCAATTTATGAACAAATGCGGCGGGATCGTCTAAATGTCCGCCTTCGCTCAAAATCGCTTGATCAAACAAAATATGTGTTAAATCAGCAAAACGGTTGTCATCTTGTTCCGTTTTCAAACGTTGAACCAGCGCGTGATCAGGATTGATTTCAAAAATAGGTTTTTTGCCGCCACCAAATCCGCCTAACGCTTGTCCCGCATCTTTCATCAGACGTTCCATGTGCAAACTCATACCATAAACGTCAGCAACCAAACACGCTGGCGATTGGGTCAAACGATGACTTAATTTCACTTCGCTAACTTTTTCACCTAAAACCGTTTTAATTTGAGTCAAAACCGATTCAAAATCTTTGGTGATTTCTTCTTGAGCGGCTTTTTCTTCTTCCGTTTCCGTTTTATCTAAGTTCAAATCGCCTTTTGCGACAGACTGTAAATGTTTGCCATTGAATTCGTCTAAATGCGATACCAACCATTCGTCGATTCGGTCAGAAAGCAATAACACTTCAATGCCTTTTTTACGGAAAATTTCCAAATGCGGACTATTTTTTGCTGCCGCGAATGTTTCTGCCGTAACGTAATAAATGTGTTCTTGTCCCTCTTTCATGCGGCTAATGTAGTCGTCGAGGGAAACATCTTGTTTGTCAGAATCGTTGTGCGTCGAAGCAAAACGCATCAATTTTGCGACCCGTTCTTTATTCGCATTGTCTTCAATCGGTGCTTCTTTCAACACCACTCCGAATTGTGTCCAGAAAGTCGCGTATTTTTCAGGCTCATTTATCGCTAAATTCTCAAGCATTCCCAACACCTTTTTAACCGCGCCCGATTTGATGGTGTTGATTTGTTTGCCTTGTTGCAAAATTTCGCGCGAAACATTCAACGGTAACGAATTCGAGTCAATAATTCCACGAATAAAACGCAAATAACGCGGCATCAATTGTTCTGCATCATCCATGATAAAGACTTTGCGAACGTATAATTTCACACCGTGTTTCGCATCTTTGTCCCACAAATCAAAGGGCGCACGACCTGGCACATAAAGCAACAATGTGTATTCGTTTGTGCCTTCAACTTTGCTGTGAACGTGCGTTAATGGGTCTTGAAAATCGTGGGCAACGTGTTTGTAGAATTGGTTGTAATCTTCTGCCGAAATATCTTGCTCCGATTTTGTCCACAATGCCGCTGCACTGTTAACGGTTTCTTCGACCATTTCAGGCACATCTTTTACCAATGCTTCGTCTTCCTCATCACCGAATGATGGTTGAACTTCTTTGCTCATCACAATCGGCAGTGAAATATGGTCAGAAAATTTGCGAACGATGGAACGTAATTTCCAACCGTCTAAAAATTCGCTTTCACCTTCTTTTAAATGCAAAGTAATTTCTGTGCCGCGTGTCGCTTTTTCAACTGATTCAATGGTGTAATCGCCCTCACCTACTGATTCCCAGCGTGTCGCTTCCGTCGAACCCGCTTTGCGCGTGGTCAAAGTTACTTTGTCGGCAACGATAAATGCCGAATAAAAACCGACACCAAATTGTCCAATTAACTCGCTATCTTTAGCTTGTTCGCCTGTTAAGGCTTCAAAAAATTGTTTAGTACCTGATTTCGCAATGGTGCCGATGTGTTCTTGCACTTCCGCGCGACTCATGCCGATACCGTTGTCGCTGATTGTGACGGTACGATTCGTTTCATCGAAATCAATGCGAATTTTTAAATCGCTGTCGCCTTCGTATAAACCGTCGTTTGATAACGCTTCGAAACGTAATTTATCCGCTGCATCCGACGCATTTGAAATCAATTCGCGCAAGAAAATTTCTTTGTTGCTGTAAAGCGAATGAATCATTAAATGCAATAAATGTTTTACTTCTGTTTGAAAGCCCAATGTTTCTTTTTTTGTATCGGTAGTCACAAATTTTTCCTTTGTCCAAAAATTAAAATTAAAAATGAATCACGGGAGATTTATGGGCGAGTTTGAATTTTTCAAGATGAATTTGCCGTTAACTTTTTAGAGTAACGTGATGAGTCGTTGCACTTCGATTTGTATTTTTTTGCGAAACAACAAAAACTTCCAACGCCTTCCGCCACATTGCTTCCACAACATCGCCGAACGGATTCCAGCCAATAAACACGCCCGAATTTTGTTTGCTATATCGGGATTTGATAAATAATCGGGTACGCCATTCACCATAATTCGAGGCTGCAAACGACTTATCGTTTGCAAATACATATCGCCTAAATTTGCCAATACATTTTCGTGCAATAAATGAAAATGATCGGATTGCGCTTTAGCCCGTTCAATACCGATTGAAATCGTTTTTAGCATCACAGGCTGTTCGTATAATTGTTTTTCTAAAAATACTAATGAAGCCGCGTAACGTGCTTCTTCTGGATAAGCAATTTCGTAGCCTGTTAATTGTGAATTCAGATGCTGCAATCCCAACGTTAAATTCGCCAAATCGTTGCCATAAATATCTAATACCGAATCAGATTCCGTTTTTAAAATACTGCCAATTGTCACCTCAAGAGCTTTTTGATCAGCTTTCCCTGTAGTCGATAATTGGTGTACCAACGCCGTTGCTTGAGCAATTCCCGCTAAAGCAATGACTTGATGCGTCAGTGTTTGGAGTTCCATTTTGAATAATCCTAAGAAGTGAGAATGCGCCTAATAACGCGATGATTTGTAGCGTTTGTTGTGAGAAGATTTTTTGCCTGAGAAAATAATAAGTAACGACCATGCAACTAAAAAACTTACACCACCAATCGGCGTAATGGCTCCTACCGCAGGCAAGTTCAAAATCGCCAGCAAATACAAACTACCCGAAAACAGCACGATGCCTAAAAACATCAACGCGCCTGCCCATTTGAGTAATCGTGATTGCGCGTCATGTTGTTGCATTAACGCAATGCCAATAAGTCCGAAAGCGTGCCACATTTGATATTCCACGCCTGTTTTATAAACCGCCAGCATTTCAGGGCTAATCATTGTTTTCAAACCGTGTGCGCCAAATGCACCGAATGCGACACCCAAAAATGCACACGTTGTGCCGAGAAATAAAAAAACGGAAGGCATAATTATTTTTCCAAAAGTCGAGGCATAAGTTGAACCAAATTACACGGGCGCGTTCGTGAATCAAGTTGCGCTTCAATAATTAAATCCCACGCGGTTCGACACGCGCTTGCTGAACCAGGTAAGCAAAAAATATACGTTCCATTCGCTACACCAGAAATAGCGCGGGATTGAATCGTTGACGTTTTAATATCAGCAAAAGAGAGCCAACGAAATGTTTCGCCGAAACCATCTAAAATTTTATCGAGTAGCGGTGTAATGGCTTCGGGCGTTCCATCACGACCTGTTACGCCTGTACCACCTGTGCTGATAATGACATCAATTTTTTCGTTCACAATCCATTGCGAAACGGTGGCGCGAATTTGATAAATGTTATCTGCCACAATTTGTTTGTCGCCGACCAAATGCCCTGCGTTCGTAATCCGCTCAACAAGTGTCGTGCCAGATGTGTCATTCGTTTCATTGCGTGTATCTGAAACCGTTAAAACGGCAATGTTTAAAGTCGTAAAATCCATCATGACTAATCTAACGACCCCGTTAATTTTCCGTCTCGAAAAATGCGGTCTTTGTTTTTTGTGCCATCAGCACGCCATTCGGTTGCCATGCCTTCGAGTTTCCCATCATAAAAATTGGCTTCATTACTTAGCTGACCATTTTCGTGCCACATTTTTGCTGAACCATTTTGTTTACCATTTTTAAAATGAATCTCGGCTTTTTTGTAACCGTTGCGGTAATAACCTTCAAAAATCCCTGTGAAGGGTTTCTTTTTATTTTGTTCATAAGCTAAACCATCGCTTCGTTTTTCGATGTGAACCGTTACATAATCTTCTGGATTCGCTTTTTCTTCTTTACCGCAACCTGAAATTAAAAGGCTTGCAATCAATAAAATAGGCAGTTTTTTCATAATTGTTCTCCTTTGTTGGACATGAACGCTAGAAAAGCATCGACTGCGTCTTGATGTTTTTTTTTGCTGCTTTCCGCCACATAAACATTCACTTCAAATTCATCGTCTTTCGCATACGATTCGCTCTTGCCAAGCATGCTGTTTTTAATTTTTGTCCAACGAAGTTTGTGCCAATTTGGAAAATACTTTGCTACATCAGCGGGTGAAATGGGTTTTTTATGAAAAGCTGAAAACGGCACATGACGTTCACGGTCTAAACGCCGAAGAAAAAAATGCCAATCTTCACCTGAAAAACTACACAACAAACTATCACCGATAATTACACCTACACCTGTTTTCATTTTATTTTCCTGAATACTTTAATTTTTAAAAGCAGCCTGATTACATTCAAGCCGTAACCGTATCGATTATAATGAGCGCGATTATAAACGATGCGCGTTTTTGACACTAAATTGTAATGAGGATTTTTTATGCGGTTATTACTGGTTGAAGATGATGAAATTTTGGGTGATGGGCTTGCCGCTGGTTTGAAAATGGAAGGCTACGCCGTTGATTGGCTCACGAATGGCAAATTAGCTGACGAAGCGTTAAAAGCAAATTGTTACGAATTAGTGGTGCTAGATTTAAATTTACCTGATATGGATGGCATCAGCATTTTGCGGGCGTTGCGAAATCGTAAAAATGAAACGCCCGTTTTAGTATTGACAGCGAAAGATACGATTCCCGATAGAATTTTAGGATTAGATAGCGGTGCAGATGATTTTGTGATTAAGCCGTTTGATTTAAATGAAGTTTGTGCAAGGTTGCGGGCATTGGCGCGACGTAACGAAGGACGAAGCGCACCAACGATTGAACACAAAGGCATTTCCCTTGATCCCGCGTCGCATCAAGTGACTTTTCATGATGTGAAAATTGAACTGTCACAAAAAGAATTCGAGATTTTGAGTTTTTTAATGAGTAACATTGGGCGCGTCATTTCGCGGTCGCGTTTAGAAGAATCGCTATATTCGTGGAATTCCGATGTCGAAAGCAATACCGTCGAAGTGCATATTCATCATTTGCGTAAAAAATTAGATATGTCTGTCATTCGAACGGTACGCGGCGTGGGCTATATTATCGATGTTGATGATGATTGATTTTTTACAGATGAATTCGCAACGATAAATCAATCGCGTGAACATTTTTCGTCAATGCGCCAATCGAAATAAAATCAACACCTGTTTCTGCCACTGCGCGAATTGTGGCTAAATCTATATTTCCTGACGCTTCTAATTCCACTTTGCCTGCTGTTATTTGAACCGCCTTGCGTAAATCATCGAGTGTAAAATTATCCAACATAATTCGGTTTGGTTTTGCGTTTAAGGCTTGTTCGAGTTCGGCAAAATTTTCAACTTCTACTTCAATCGGTACGTCACTTTTTTCACGCGCAAGTTTTACCGCATCGGCAATTGAACCCGCTGCCATAATGTGATTTTCTTTGATTAACACGCCATCAAATAAACCAATTCGGTGATTGAAACAACCGCCACATTTTACGGCGTATTTTTGCGCGATACGCAAACCTGGAATAGTTTTTCGGGTGTCTAGTACTTTGCAGCTAGTTCCTTCAACTGCATCGGCATATTGTCGCGCCACAGTTGCCGTCGCGGATAACGTTTGCAACAAGTTCAACGCCGTTCGTTCAGCAGTTAATAAGCCTCGCGCTAAACCCGATAACGCGCAAAGTTTGGTATTAGCGGGAACGCTTTCGCCTTCTGACACAAACCATTCAATTATTACGTTTTCATCTAAATGTTTAAAAACCGCATCGAACCATTCTTGCCCACATAAAACCATTGATTCACGGGTTAATAATTCGGCTATGGCGCGACGATTTTCAGGAATAATTGCCGCCGTAATATCGCCGCGACCTAAATCTTCTTCTAAAAATGGGAGAATGTTTATCATGCTTTTATGGTTTATTTACTTAGGCGGGTTTGAAAGTAGTAAAAGCAAAGACAGAAAATCCTTCGCTGAATGAGTCGCTCAAAAAATTACATTTTTGAACCCGTAATAACATCCGTTCCTGGACAATTGCCGTCAGGACTAGAAACTAAATAATTGCTTGTCCCCGTTATTTTTCCATTTTGGAATGTTAATGTTCCAGATGAATTTGTCGTCATGCCATCTTCAAAAGTTGTATTTTGAAACGTCATGCTGTTATCTAACAGCGTGCCTTTCAATGTATTTCCAGTAGGAAGTGAAACAGTTACCGAGTTGCCCATTACGCTGACCATTGCATTGAAGTCGAATGATTGAATGCCATCACCACAGCCCGTGCTGTTTCCGTCATTTTCATCTATATGAATTTTCCAATTGCCTGCAAGAGATGCCGCTGTGTTAACAACAGGAGATGGCTGCACAACAATCGTAGGTGTTATAGGGGGTTGTGTAGGCTGAGTAATAACAGGTGTTATTACAGGTAAAGTGATAACTGCTGGAGGTGCTTTGACCGTAATCGTTTTTGAAAATTTATTACTTTTCAATGCGGGCGTACCTTTATCGCTTGCGAAAGCACTTAGTGCAAAATCGCCTGTTGTAGTAAAGGTATGGCTAAAAACTAAATTTTTGCCCTCTTCTGCTATTAGCGTTTCGGGTGCTGCGCTATCTCCCCAATTCATTGTTATTGAACTTAAATTCGCATCAATATCTTTCGCATTTAATGTGACGGTGTATTTTATATTCACAGTAGCTGATTTATCTGTACCAACTAGTGTTAATTTTGGTGCATGGTTCACTAAGACGGGACTTTTGACGGTATAATATCCAGTATTAATAGTGCCTTGTACAACACTTTTAGCATCAACAATTGCCACTTTATAGGTCAATGTTCCTGTTGTGAAAATAGCGCGAGAAAGTGAATAACTTGTGTTTGATCCTGTCATGGCTGTAAAGCCTTTGCCTAACGTGTCAATTTTTATTTTACTTCCAGCGGCTAATGGCGCATTCAATGTGGCTGTAAATGTAAATGTTTGCCCAGCGGTTGCAGAATTTGGTGTAACACTGATATTCGTAATTTTAGGTGCAATCGTTGCGGCTTGTACTGAGCTAAACGCTAAAAAAGTAAGCGGAATAAAAGAGAGAGATTTCATATTAAATGTATTTTGAACGTCTAAAATGTGAAAACGCCCCGATTTTTCGAGGCGTTTTTTGTTTAAAAAACCGAAGTTTTTAATTACAAGCTGTAATACATATCGTACTCTACGGGATGTGTACTCATACGCAAGCGTGTGACTTCTTCCATTTTCAACGAAATGTAAGCGTCAATTACGTCGTTAGTGAATACGCCGCCTTTAGTCAAAAATTCACGATCTGCATTCAAAGCATCTAATGCTTGGTCAAAAGAATGACAAACTTGTGGGATATTTTTTTCTTCTTCGGGTGGCAAGTCGTACAAATCTTTGTCCATCGCTTCACCTGGATGGATTTTGTTTTGAATGCCGTCTAAGCCAGCCATCAACATAGCAGAAAACGCTAAGTATGGGTTTGCTGTTGAATCAGGGAAACGTACTTCAATTCGACGACCTTTTGGGTTGCGAACGAAAGGAATACGAATTGACGCTGAACGGTTACGCGCAGAATACGCCAACATAACAGGAGCTTCAAAACCTGGTACTAAACGTTTGTAGCTGTTTGTTGAAGCGTTGGTGAAAGCGTTTAACGCTTTTGCGTGTTTGATGATACCACCGATGTAATAAAGTGCAGTTTCAGACAAACCGCCGTACAAATCACCCGTGAATAAGTTTACGCCGTCTT
>CAZLGN010000056.1:0-10567 GCA_964558865.1 uncultured Methylomagnum sp. | reverse complement strand
CCGATGAAAAAATGCAGGATTCGGTCGGGTTATTATCTCCCAAAAAATCACCCTCGAAAACGCCTTAAATTTGGGAAGTCCAAAAGTGCCTCTAAACCTTATAAAATAAGGGATGCGTTAAAATCCTATGAAACTTTTGTATCGTTTGTTTAAACCTACCCACAATTTAGCTCTACAAGCTGCATTTTTTCGAGTACCAAATATAAATCAACTGAATTTAAAATTCCATATTATCCAAATTAGAGGGAATTTCTTCAGTGTTTATAATCTCAGTAGCTATATCTTTCATTCTGTTAAGTATTGTCTCAACTCCATCAATATCACCAGGTGAATCTATGAGCCAATCGTCGATGATACCTAACCCTGCATTGGCATAAGATTCAAAAATACGCCAGCATTCATTGTCATTTTTCTCCCTAAAAATGTCCCCAGTTTTTTGGTCTTGTAACGCGCACAAATAAATATAAACATCAGAGGCATTGCTTTCAAAAACTCTCTGTGGAATTTCAAATGCCTTTTCCGTTACAGGGTTACTTTTTCCAAAATGGAAACCTACCATTGCTGAAAAAACCATCAAATCACGATAGCTAGGTAAAATCTTCTGTCCACAATACTTTGTTTCAGTATCAACCAAACGTTTTGCTAGCACACTATATTTTTCATCGCGCCAAATCCCAGCCATTATTTTACCCTCTCAATAAATGTTGCATCCTTATCTTGGTTATAAAGTGATTGAATATACTCTTTTTCACCTATAACTAACTGATCCTCTGGCTTACCGTTTTGCGGACTAGATTTAGAAGATATTAGAACGTACTCGGCTCCCACTTTATTTTTAATGGTTTCATCAACAGTGCCAGACCAGTGAGATGAAGACAAAAGAAAGATCAACTGTCGGCTTCGCTCAGGAAGAAATTTTGCTGTTGCACTCTTATAAGTGTTATCTAACTCTCCAAATGGAGCATCAATGACAAATGGGGCTATTGTTCCTTTCACTAAAAAATCGCCACTAGCTCCACTTCTCATTTGAGCAAATTCAATCAATGCGGAAACAAATGATAGATTCAATAATAAATTTTCACCACGACCTTTTGCAACGTGTTTACCATCTTCTCTTACCAAGGAAAAACTAAAGTCATCGCTTAATCGTACTTTAAAATCTTTTCGAGAAAACTTTTGAAGAGTTTGATTAACTTTGTCAGTAATTATTTTTTTTGACTGCAACTCATGTTTATCCAATTCAGTTTTACAAAGCTCAATTAGCTCTTCAGCAAAATTCTGATGCTCTGTTAAACGACTAATCCGAGCATCTCCACTCCCATGTCTTTTTAGTTCCAATTCGATGGTGTGTAACTTACTTTTAGAACTTTCATAATCACGTTTTTTAGAGCCTATATTTTGATCTAACGTTGATAGTTTTCTTTTACAGTTATCTTTATTTGATTCAAGTTTTTTTACCTCTTCAACATCGATTTCTTTTAGCTGTTTTTGTTTATCTTCTAATTCATGTTCGGTATCTCTTTTTTCTGCATCCAGCTCTACTAAACGTTGCTCTACTTTTTGCAATGTAGATAAAAAGTCGGTCATACGGCTTTTTATCTCTGATCCTCCCGAACGAGCCTTCATTAACTTTTGTCTAATCCCTGCGTTGTCAGCTTTTTCTATTAGTTTGGTAACTTCGAGATATTCTGTTGTTCCAATTTTTAATGGACGACCACAAATGCAATGTTCTTTATCAATCAAATCTTTAACTAAAGTTTCATCGTAAGGAGCAGGCAGTCTTGCTTTTAAACTTTTTTCATCTATAAAGTCCAACGCCTGATTTGCCAACTTTTGTCCAAATATAATCCATCCAAATTTTTTAATTAATTCCTGTCTTTCAAATTTCGAATTTCGAATTTTGTTGTTAATGTTTGCAGCCCTACTGTTAAGTACATCTACTTCACGCTGTAATTTCTGGGCATCATCATGGGAACAATTTCTTAGTTGATTATTTATTTCTTCTAAATCGACATCAATTTGCTCTCTGTCAGAGCTTAATGTTGCAATTTCTTTTTCTAATCTTTCGACTTTATCCGTTTCAATTGATTTGTCTTTGAACAACTTACTTTGTTTTTCGTTCACATTTTGTAATTCAGATAACTCTTTAGTCCATTTTTTGTTGATTTCTTTTAAATCTTCCACCGCTGTTTCCGCCAAACGGAAGCCCAGAATATCACGAATAGCTCGACGGAATTTACCGCCAGATTGTTTATTGTTGATATTTGAAACACCTTCACCATGAAAAAAGAAATACTCCGCCATATCTTCAGGAAGAATACTGTTGATAAAGGCTTTTGCATTGGGAACCTCTAACCAATTTCCTTTTTCAATTTCATACAGCTTAAAAATGGTTTGAGCAGAACTTTGGAATTTTCGTTGAGCTACATAGCATTTATTCTCATATTCGAAATCAAGTTCAACACCGCAGCTTTTAATCTGGGGGTTAGATGAAGGAATTGATATAGTTATGAAAACCCAATAAAAGTTTATAAAGTTTTCTAAACGCTTCAACACAAAATGCCAAAACCGCTTACGCGATTTCAGTCTGACATTCACTCTGCGTTCGTATAGCATCGCTAACTCGCAATGCTTCTTTCAAAATGTTTTCACTGGCGTTTAAATCGCGGTCTTTTTTCAAACCGCACGCCAAACATTCAAAAACTCGGTCTGACAAGGTTAATTTTTCGTTTTTCCAACCACAACAGGAACAAATTTTAGAGCTGGCAAACCATCTATCTACTTTGACTACTTTTTTGCCGTACCACGCTGCTTTGTAACTCAACGTGTTGTAAAACTCAGCAAAAGACGCATCCGAAATGGATTTTGCCAATTTGTGATTTTTCACCATTCCCGCCACATTCAAATCTTCAATGCCAATAAAATCATAAAGATTGATGATTTCAGTGGTTTTTTCTTGAATGAAATGTTTGCGCCGATTGGCGATATTGTTGTGAATTCGAGCAACTTTTAACTTTGCCTTTTTACGACGTAACGAACCTTTCTTTTTGCGTGAAAGATGACGTTGCGCTTGTTTTAGTTCCGCTTGGCTCTCGCGGAAAAACTGTGGATTTTCAACGGTAAAACCGTCATTACCCGTTAAAAATGTTTTGATGCCGATGTCTAAACCGATGAATTTACCTGTTTTTGGTTTTGCTAAAATCTCACATTCCACCAACACCGACGCGAAAAATTGACCGCATTTATTTTTAGAAATTGTCACCGACATAAATTTACAACTATCAGGAACGGCGCGGTCTAAAACGAGTTTTACTTTGCCGATTTTTTCAAGTTGGATTGTATTTTCACGAAGGATAAATTTTTGATTCGGCAAACGATAACTTTGAATCGAATCACGATTTTTAAATGACGGTCTGCCGATTTTCTTTTTGCGTGATTTTGAAAAATAGTTTTTCTTGAACGCTTTAAAATCTATTTCTTTTTGTTGCAATGCAGCCGCGCTAACTTCACTCATCCACTCAAATTTTTGTTTGAGTTGTGTTGATGTTAGCGGTTGTAATTGTTCGGTCTGATTTTTATCGAATTTATTGAATGTTTCGACGTTATGATTCCATACCACGCGCACGCATCCGAAAGTTTTGTTTAATAAAACTTCTTGTTTTGCGGTCGGATAAATCCGATATTTAAACGCTTTGAGTGTGGTCATTTTTAATTTTTGACGAGGTATTTGTTTTGGATATGATAACAGTAGACAGCTACAACCAAGAAGCCGAAAAAATAGCTAAATTACACGCTTCATTAACGCCGCATCGAATTTATGAACTCATTGAACAGTATTTTATAAAAGGAAAATCAACTGCTGATATTGGTTGCGGTACTGGACGCGATACAAATTTTTTAAACAATCAAGGCTTTTCAGTTGTTGGCGTTGATGCTTCAGAAGGAATGCTAAAACAAGCGCGGCAACTTTATCCTGATTTGAATTTTCGATTAGATTATTTGCCAACATTGGTAAATTTTAAAAATTCAGAATTTCAAAACATTCTTTGTTCAGCGGTTTTAATGCACTTGAACGAAAACACAATTGAAGCCGCTTGTTTGCGACTTGTGCAATTATTGAAAAAAGACGGACGTTTGGTTGTTTCAATTCGAGGCACAAACAAAAAAGACAAACGCGAGAATGGAAAACTTTATGAATCAATTAACGTTGAATCATTCAAACAATTATTTGAACAAAACGGCTGTGAAATTTTGTTTTATGAAAATGAAGTTGAACAAAATCGCGGTTTAACTTGGCATAATTTTGTAATCAAAAAATAGAATCGCCTTGTTGTGCTGGTTGCCATTTTTGCGACATTCCGTAATAAGTCGTTGAGCAATTGTAAGCGTCTTGTAAAAAACGTTGCCGCTTTTCAGTTGAAATTCCAGTTTGAGAAATCAACGTTTCTCTAAGCGGGTGATGGCTTGTTATTAAATACTCGTTTCGATTGTGCAATCGTTCAAGCAATTCAATTGATGGCAGTTTTGCAAATTTGCCATTTTCACCACGATTACAATCGACACAAGCTAAAACTAAATTTGCAACGCCGTTAATTGGTTTTTCAGTGTCACATTTCCTTAAATCATGTGGAAAGAAATGGTCAACATCGGCGCAATCAACGTGATTTTGTTCAATTGAAATTTCACGAAAGCAATAAAAACAACGCCCTTTTTGATAACCGTTTAATGATGATTTTGCAGACGTGACAGGAATGCGGCGCAATTTATTATCTGCAATAAATTCGTGCGTTTGTTCTTTGTAGTCGATTTGAATTAGATGTTTTGGCAAATTTAATTCCCAAGCTGTTTCAACTAATCGCCAACGTGATTCAGTTTCAGCCGCCAAACTTTCATACTGGAATGATTCACCCAATTTATAAAAATTATCGGTTAAAACAATTCCACCTTTAGTTTTTCGTTCATCAATAAAAAATCGTTGTGGCAATTCTTGTTCGTGTACGTTGTGAAACGCATCAATTACATTCACAAATCCAAATCTAACAATCAACTTGATTAGTTCATCATGTGTAATTTTTTGAGCATTAAAATCACGACAGGCTTTTAAAATCGGACTATTAGCCGATGTCCCTTGTTTATCACAACCAATTAAATGTTCTGCAATGTGTTTAGAAAATGGAACGGCTAATTTATCCAACGTAATAACGCTTTGTTTATCGTCCTTCAAATCATACAAGGATTTTGCCAAGGCAAATTTATATGAGGCTGAATTTCGCCCAAACAAAATAATTGAACGCCAATAATTTTCTAACGTTGGTTCGATTTCATAAAATTTTGACATAAAAATTCCCTTTATTTGAGTTGTATAAAGATTCTAACGCAGGAGAATGTCCTTTAGTCATTGATACTACGACACCATCATGTGGGAATTCCAGGTTTGGTTGCTGGACTTGTACTGTAGTTACTAAAGATAAAGCCATTGAAGGATTAGTTCAATCTGGTGAACACTGGATGCAACCAATTTTAGATTTTAGAAATGAACTGCATTTTTCAACCATTCCAGAAAATAAATCAATTTATCGAAATTACAAAAGACGAGTCGGAAAAGTTAGCTATATTAAAAGTGACAATATCGAAAATGATAATAGCGAGGTTCGGCATATACCTGGTTCATATTGGATGAAGGTTAGAAAAGAATGGCTACGGAAATTATTAGAAATAGAGAAAGTTATTCGTGATTCTGGTCGTGATATTCAATTAATTCAAAAAGAAGAATTACAGCAAATAAGACAGTGCTGGTTACATGATCCAAATGAACCCGATTGGGCGGATTCATTGCCAGCGATTTATCGGGAAGTTTATTCTGATCATATCGATTGGATCGAAGATGATGCGGGGGCATTTACAGAGACAGATGCTGAATTGCTACGTCAAATTGAAGAAGAATTTGATGCGCCAGCAGCAATGCTTATGAAGCTTATAGACATTGAGTTATCTATGACTGGTCTGAATCGGCGCACAGGAATCCTAAACAAAATAGAAACCGTGTTAAAACAAGATTGGGGATCATTGGAAGCTATTAATAAAATAAAACTTAATCCCGATCGAAAAAATATCTATAAAGGAAAGTTGGAAGCACTAAATAAGCAATATGAGGAATTGAGTAAATGATTTTAAAAACGTTAAAGGTTATAAATTTTCGTGTTTTTAAAGGTGTTCATGAATTTGCTTTAGCTCCTCGTAATCAAGCACCTATTGTTTTATTTGGCGGCTTAAATGGTGCGGGTAAAACAACGACTCTTACAGCAATTCGTTTGGCTTTATATGGACGACAATTTTTAGGTGTAGGTACGACTCAAAAAAATTATCATCAATTTTTAGCCGATTCAATTCATCATTCTAAAATCACGGGAACTCAAGCAAATAACGCTGCTGTGGAGCTAATCTTCAGTTATGCGAGTCTTGGTATTATTAACGATTATCACGTTAAACGCTCTTGGGTAGTAACGAACAATAATGTTTCAGAGTCTTTAAAGATTTTTCAAAACAATCATCTTATTGAAAACTTAAGTTACGATCAGGCACAGGGGTTTTTAAATGAACTTATACCAATTGGCGTATCAGATTTATTTTTCTTTGATGGCGAAAAAATAGCTCAATTAGCAGAAGATAATGAAGGCAATGCCCTTAGTGATTCCGTCAAAAAATTGATTGGCTTAGATATTATCGAAAAACTCATGGCAGATATTACAGTTTTTATTCGTAATCAAAACAAATTACAAATGTCTGACGAAATTAAGTTGAAAATGACAGGATTAGAAAAGTTATTGGAAACACAAGAAGAGCTTATTGAAATAGAACAACAGGAATATGAGGACATTAAACTTGAACTCGTTTGTTCAGCAAAACATATTGATCAACTAACGAATAATTTAAATTCACATGGTGGGGCTTGGGCGGCATCACGAGAGCAAGAAATTAGCAAATTATCCGAATTCAATACGAAGAAAGAGGTGTTAAAGCACCAAATACAAGAGGGTATTTCAAGTAGCTTTCCTTTTTCCATTGCACCTGACTTTGTCAAGCGGTGCATAGACCAACTTGATAACGAATTAAGTATAAAAAAAAATAAAAACATCGTTTCGGAATTATCTGAACGTATCCAGTCCTTAGAGGAAAGATTATCCAAAGTTTTAGATGAGAAATTATCTCAAATTGTAAAAACTGAAGTTAATGATGAATTTGCCAAACTTCTTACACCAGTTGAAGGCATTGATATTATCCATGACGTTTCTGATACAACGCATCAAAAAATATCTTCAATTGCTGTAGATGGAGCGCGTTACCAAAGAGACAAAATTAACTCATTAGCCATAGAACTAAAGAGTATAAATCAACAGATTGATGATGTTGGTATCAATATCGCCAGAGCTCCTGACCAAAACTTACTTAATATTCGTTTGCAAGAATTGAATGAAGCTCAAATAAAAAACTCTGAAGTTATTTCTAGAGCTGCCCAGAAAAAAGAGAACATTCGAGTTCATTTGAGAGAAACAATTAAAACTGTAAAAACATTAGAAAAATTACACGAAAGTTATATTTATTCTGATGATAACAACAGAGCTTTAGCATACGCCCACAAAGCGGGTAAAGCACTTAGTATATTTTCAGAGCGTGTTACTGTTAATAAAATAAAAGGTGTAGAGCGTGAATTTGTAAATTCTTTTAGATTACTTGCAAGAAAAGACGATGTTAGTATCAGTGCAAAAATTGAACCGCAAACATTTTCTGTCAAACTGATCAATGAGTTTGGCAATGAGATACCTAAAGAGAATTTATCTGCTGGGGAACGTCAGATCTATGCAGTAGCTATGCTTAACGCATTGGCTAAGACATCAGGGCGAAAATTACCGATAATTATTGATACGCCTTTAGGAAGACTTGACTCAAAACATCGTATGAAATTAATTGAGAATTACTTCCCTCATGCTAGCCATCAAGTGATAATTTTATCGACAGATACAGAAATCGGTGAGTCTTACTTGTCTTGCTTAAAAAAGCATATTTCACATTCTATAATGCTGGATTACAGTAGTGATAAAGGCTCTAGTGATGTGGGCGAAGGTTATTTTTGGAAACAATGAGGTAATAATATAAATGATACCCAATAGAATTAGATTATCCAAAAAAGCTACTGACAGATTGCGTTATTTAAAATCTCAAACAGGCTTAACTCCTAACATACTTGCTCGTGTTGCAATAATGCTTGCGATTAAGGAAGAGAGTGACTTATCCAATGCGGGTGTGGGTGATACTGATAGTGGACAAGAGCTAAATGACACAACCCTTTTTGGAGAATACATTTATGTTTACGACGTTCTAATAAACCAATACATCTATGACAAAAAATTAAATTTGAGCGTTGGTGAAACTATAATAGCTATGGTTGAAATTGGTATTCATAAAATGGGACATATTAAGCAACTTGAACAATTATGCGATCTGTAAGAATTATGCTTGGCAAAAAAGTTCTCAACCACGTTTATTGGCATTACACACTAACATTTGAACAAAGCCAAATTGTTCAAGAAAAGGTTGCACAAGCAGAAGAATTAGCAGCTTTAGTTGCTGGCGAAAATTACAACGTAGTGAAGTTCAATGTAAATGGTGATGTCTTGTCGTTGCTTTCGTATCCAGATTTTTTTGATGAACCATTTCCTGCCTTAGCAAAAAGTTGGCGAATTGATCTAACCAGTAAGAGAGTTGAAACACGGTATTATGCCAATTCTTATAACCCCCCGATTCTACATCGTAAAGAGCAGTTCATTCCAACAACACATCCATGTCGTGCTGAATTTATCGCTTTAACAACTACTGCCGAGCAATTGGGGTTATTTGGTAACACACTGCGAATCGGTTTCAAACGTGCTTGGGAGGATTTAATTACAGAACGTGGTTTTCAGCTGATTGGCAATGAATTTGTGCCACTGGCTAACGTCGAAACAGTTGAAAGTTCAACATTGATTATTGAAACCACGACTGAAATTGCGCGTCATTTAACCGCATTAAGTCGAACAAATTTATCTGCTCCAATGCAATGTTTAGCACGTTACGGTTTTTTAAATGGCGATAACACGTTATTCGATTACGGCTGTGGCAAAGGCGATGACTTACGAAATCTTAGTGAAAATAACATTTTTGCTAGCGGTTGGGATCCTCATTATTCGCCTGATTCTGAAAAATTGCAGGCTGATTTAGTCAATTTAGGTTTTGTCATTAACGTGATTGAAAACTTCGTGGAGCGTGAAACGGCGTTGAAAAATGCGTATTCGCTTGCCAATAAATTGCTTGTTGTCTCGGCAATGTTACTTAATCAAAATGCGTATAACGGTGAAAAACTTAATGATGGTGTTCGCACGCAACGCAACACATTCCAAAAATACTATTCACAACCTGAGTTAAAAGCGTTTCTCGAAGATACGTTGAATACGTCAGCGATTGCAGTTGCACCTGGTATTTTTTTTATTTTTAAAGATTCCAATGCTGAACAAGACTTTTTACTGAATCGTCAGCGTCGTCGTGGCAATGTACTTCGTGTCACAAGTCATTATTCAAAAGCACCAAAACTGACAAAATCAGACGGTCTTTTTGAGAAATATAAACAGCATGAAACGTTACTCGAATGCTTATGGTTGCAATGTTTGGAATTAGGACGTGTGCCAGATAAATCAGAATGTGTGTCATTAGTCGAAGTCACATCAACATTTGGGACGGTTTCCAAAGCAGTGCAGTTTTTAGCACAAATAAAAGATTTCCAATTACTCGAAATTATCCGTCAGAATCGGATTGACGATTTACTCACTTATTTTGCACTTCAGTTTTTTGCAAAATGTCAACAGTATCGCCATTTGAATAGTAGCTTGCAACGCGACATAAAAGCCTTTTTTGGTGATTATTCAAATGCCCAACGTGCCGCACAAGAAGCCTTATTTAGCATTGCAAACACAGAAGCAATTATAGTGGCTTGTAAAACGGTAGCGGAAGAAGGTTCAGGCTATTTGGATGCAGAAAATGCGCTTTATGTTCATAGTGAATTGATTGAAATACTACCACCCATTTTGCGAATTTATATTGGATGCTCGGCAATGCTATATGGTGATACCGCTGAAACAGATTTAATTAAAATTCATAGTGGGTCAGACAAATTAACGCTCCTTAAATACGATAATTTTGAAAATTCACCACTTCCAAAATTAGTTGAGAGGGTAAAAATCAATCTTCGCGCTCAGGATTTTCAGTTATTTCAATATAACGAGGAATTTCCAGCGAATTATTTGTATTTGAAATCGCGTTACATTAACGAGGAATTTACAAATTATGCGGATCAATTAGCATTCGATGAGCAACTCGAAGCATTGAATTTACTTGATTTAAGTGGGTATGGTGATAAGCCTGCTATTTTTGAAACAAAATTAAAATCAGCACGTTGGGAAATAAACGGCTTTCAATTACAACGTTCACAAACGATTCCCGATTTAGATGATTTGTGTGGTGATAATTTAACGTATCG
>CAZLGN010000055.1:4385-10783 GCA_964558865.1 uncultured Methylomagnum sp. | reverse complement strand
GAGCCAATCTAAATAACGTCGCCAACCTTTCGCAAAACCTTTGCTGGTGTAATGCGCTGGAATGCCGTCGATTTTGTCATAACCGCGATGCAAAATGTGATGTGCGACGGTTGTCCAGCGGGTGAAATTGCCTTGGCTGATTAAATAAGCCGAAATCGGATTTGGAATAATCCAAGCAGTGGCAAAACCCAACCCCGTGCAGATTCGTCCCCAGCTTTCGATTTTTTTCAGATGTTCAAAATCGCTCATGTTAGTGTTTTCGACAAGTTCTTTTTGAAGCGCATCGATGTCTTTTGCAAGTTGTACACGGTCAACTGCGTGATATTTTTCTATGGTCAAAGGATTCTCACTTTTTGAATTGTTTTAAGGTATTTTTTATTACGGCGGGGTATTTTGACGCAAGGATTTTTAATCGTCATCCATTTCGTCATCAGAATTGTCATTTTCATCAAAATCATTGTCCGATTCGGCAACATTAGGCATTTCGTCTTCGTCCCATTCGCCTTCAATTTCAAACAATACTTTCAAATAACGATACAGTTGGCGCGATGATTTGGGTGGTTTAGCAGCTTCGTTTTCTTTTATCGCGTTGCGTATAAGTTGATGCAATTGTTGACGATCAGCATGTGGATATTCGTCTAATAATTCTGTTAATGCGTCGTGACCGTCATTTAATAAACGTTTGCGCCACTTTTCGATAATGTGATGTTCACGCGCGGCATGACTGCTTTGATTGGTGAATTTAGCCACTTTTTCTAAAATGGGTTCAATCGCGCTTTCCATTTTATAAAGCTGTTGTGCGATATATTTTAGCTGGCGTTTGCGAGCGGATTTACGCGGCATTTTTGCGATTTCACGAATCAACACCTCTAATTTTTCAGGTAAATTTAACGCGGTAATTTGCGCTGACGGTAACGTTGAGATTTCTTCGCCTAACGCTAATAAAACAGCAATGTCTTTTTTGATTTGAGTTTTATTCGGACGAACGGCGTAATAAACGATATTGCCGTCGGCATCGTATTCATAATCTTCGTCGTCGTCATTGTTAGGATTGTTGCGGGTGATATATTCAGCCATTTCGATAAATTTTAAAGTATGTGTGTTCAATTTTTTGGTGTCGCCATTATAGACACTACGTCACGCTATCGCTAGCAAGCACACTTTGGTAACAGAAGTTATCGCGTGAGTAGGCTATAATTCAACCTTTCGCTTTATTACTTTCTAAAAATATCATGGCTCATTATCTTGAAATTCACCCTCAAAATCCGCAACTTCGCTTAATTCACCGTGCAATTGAAATTATTCGCGGCGGCGGAGTAATTGTTTATCCCACCGATTCAGCTTACGCGCTTGCGTGTAATCTCGACGATAAACACGCTTTAGATCGCATTCGCCGTATTCGGCAATTGGACGACAATCACAATTTCACGTTAGTTTGCAAAGATTTAGCGCAAGTTTCCAGTTTTAGTAAAATCGGCAATGAGGCGTTTCGATTGATTAAAACGCTCACGCCTGATGCTTTTACGTTTATTTTGGAAGCGACGAAAGAAGTGCCGCGCCGCTTGCAACATCCAAAGAAAAAAACCATCGGCATTTGTATTCCTAAAAATACCATTGCTCAAAAATTAGTCGAAGAACTGGGCGAACCGTTATTTACCACGACGTTGATTTTACCGCCTGATAAAACGGCATTATCTGAACCGTATGAAATTAAACAACGATTGGATGATTTGGTGGATTTGATTATCGATGGGGGCGAAATTGAATATCAGCCGACGACAATTATCGATTGCACTAGCAGTAATTGTGAAATTATCCGCCAGGGCAAAGGCATTGCGTCAATGTTGGAGGAGAGAAGTTAATGTTGAATGAATTGTCGTTAATACAGCGGATTGTGGTTTGGATTTTACCCGTGATTTTTGCGATTACGGTTCATGAAGTCGCACATGGTTGGGTGGCGAAGAAATACGGAGATAACACGGCATCGATGCTGGGGCGTTTGACCTTGAACCCGATTAAACATATTGATTTAGTTGGAACGATAATTTTGCCAGGTTTGTTGTTGATAACGGGAACAGGCTTTATTTTTGGTTGGGCAAAACCTGTTCCCGTTAATCCAAATAATTTTAAACATCCGCGTCAAAATATGGCGATTGTTGCGCTTGCAGGTCCTGTCTCGAATTTGCTGATGGCGATTGGTTGGGCGTTAATTGCTCGCCTTGGTGTCACGCTTGGTTCAGGAAATGAGCCGATTGCGTTGCCGCTGATTTATTCGGGCGTAGCAGGAATTTCGATTAACTTAATTTTGATGTTATTGAATATGTTGCCGATTCCGCCGCTTGATGGCAGTCGAATTTTATCTGGAATGTTACCAAGCTATTGGGCGTGGCAATTTAATAAGCTCGAACGTTTCGGTTTTTTGATTTTACTGGGAATGCTTTATTTTAATGTGTTGGGCGTGATTTTAGCGTATCCAAAATATGTTTTAGAACAATGGTTTTTTACCTTAGCGGGCTTGTGATTTTATCAATGACCGCTAAGAAAAAAATGTCATTGCTTCAAAAATTCGTTCTTTCGCCTGATTTAAAACATTCAACGAAAAATCGCCGTTGAGCTTGCCCTGATTAAGTTTTACATACGCGGGAATCGTGTTTAATAGCGGCAAGTATTTCGCCTTTTTCGAGCCAAAATAGCTGTGCAGTTTTGCCAAAATGACAATATCAATCAGCGTTAATTTTTCTTCGCCACTTTCGTAAAACCAATCTTCAGAAAACTTTGGAATGTTCACTAAATCAGGTGGAAAATGTAAATTGTATAGCATCAATGCCCCAACAGGTGGACTCAAAAAGGGCAGGGCAGTTTTAAGCTCTTTTATATTTGTTGGATAATTCAATTGTTCCGCGAAATTTAGCACAGGAATTTTACCAATATCACAAATTAAGCCTGCTAACAGGGCATCTTCTGGGCTAACAACTTTACTTTCTTTTGCTAAAACAAAGCACAAACTGGATAAATAAATACTGTTGCGCCAATTTGCATCCATCATATTTTTTAATTCTGGATGGGTAGAATAGAACAATTGCTTAACGCTAATTCCCATCACCACACGTCTCGTGCCATCAAGACCTAAACGAATAACAGCATTTTGACAATTCGTAATTGGCACTTCGCCTGCGTAAAAAACACTGTTTGCTACTTTGATTAACTTTGCCACAATGGTTGCGTCAAACTGCACAATCGTTGCGATTTCAGAAATGGTCACTTCAGGTTCATCAATTGCCTTTTTCAATCGTAATGCGACTTGTGGCAAACTCGGTAGACTCAAGCTATTTTCACGGTAAGCGTGAGAAAAATCAGCAAAAAAACGATTATTTGGCAAATCACGCGGCAAACCACTTTTCACAAATTCGCCACCTGTAATGTAACGGTATTTGCGTTGACTAAGACGTTGTAAAAATAAACGGGACACGGCGAGAACAATACAATGCGTGGTACTAATTGCCGTAGAACCGCACAAAAAACCACTGTTTAACGGCATATAAGACTGTGGCGTATTAAAATGCACGGGATACGGAAACGTTGCTTCGGGGCGCAATTCAACACTGCCTTGCAATAAATAGAACGCAAAATCTGTGCGTTGTCCCGAAATGAAAATCACTGATTCGGGAGTATAGTGCAGCGTTCTATAGGTGAGTTGCTCCAATGTACTTTCTTGCAAATAACGCAATGGCGCAAATTTTCGTAACAAGCTAACGGGTAACGCCTCTTCTGCATTAGTTAAAATGGGTTCTGTGCGTTCAAGCGGATTAACATTTGACGTATCTACTGGAATTTCTGGTGCTTGCGCCGCCAATAATTCATTAAAAATCGCAACTGCGTTTTCAGGTGTGATAGCCGCTTGATGAATAGGCGTTTTTATAGGGTGTGAAGATGCGCGTCCGAACGTAGGTCGAATAATAAGGCTTTGTAAAAAAGCAACTAATCTCTGAAACATTAACCAAACATACTCATTGCTATGTCAATGCGTTGCTGCGCTTTGACTAAAATATCGAGCGAAAAATCGGGATTTAATTTACCGTTTTTCAATTTGTTATACGCGGGAATCGAATTGATATAAGGCAAATCTTTCGCGCGGGCGGTACCAAAATAGCTGTGCAGTTTTGCCAAAATCACCACATCAATCAGTGTTAATTTATCGCTGTTGCTTTCGTAGTACCAATCTTCAGAGTGTTTTGGAATTTCGGTAATTTCGCTAGCAAAACCAAGCGTGTGTAAAACTAACGAACCGACTGGCGGATTTAAATAAGGCATCACAGTTTGTAACTCATTCAAATCAGGATAATTTTCGGGATGTTGCTCTGCAAAATGAATAAGCGGAATCGCGCCAATATCACAAATTAGTCCAGCAAGTAACGCATCTTCAGGATTTACCTCGCCAGACTCTTGCGCTAATACAAAACTCAAACTCGACACATGAAGACTTTTTTTCCAAAGCTCTTGCATTTTCGACATCAATTGCGGCGATTTGCATTGAAATAATTGTTTAACACTAATGCCCATAACAAGTTTGCGCGTAGTTTCTAAACCTAACCGTGTAACAGCATCGTGACAATTTTTAATCGGCGTAGCGGGTGCGTATAAAACACTATTAGAAACTTGAATCAGTTTTGAAACAATTGGCGCATCAACTTGGACAATAGCGATGACTTCTTTAACACCAATATCCTCCTTTTCCATTGCTTTACGCAATTTAATTGCGACTTGCGGCAACGATGGCAAACTGAGTTTATTTTCGCGATAGGCTTGAGAAAAACTATTAAAAAATTGTGTATTAGGAATTTCTGGCGGCAATTCAATATCAATAATTTCTAAGGTATTGCCAGATTGTTGGTTTTTACTTTTATTGACCCACCATTGCACAACGGTTGTTGGAATTGATAGAAACAGGCAGGGAGATTTTGTTGTAGCAGTCGCACCGCAAACTTTGCCACTATTGAGCGGTAAATTGGCTAGTGTAGAACCTTCATTGATTAAATAATTTGCCCCACCGTTCGATTCTAGCTCAACACTGCCTTTAATTAAGTAGTAAATATGTTCACTTTTTTCGCCCAAAACGAAAATGACAGACCCTTCAGCATAACTTAAAGAGCTTTGTTCAATTTGTTGAATATCCTCTTCAGGCAAATCACGAATAGGAGCTAATTTTTTTAGAACGCACAGAGGCAGCTTTTCGTGACTGATGGATGAAGGTGGTGTGGCACGAGAATTGGTATTATTCGCTGCTGTTTTCACAGCTGTGTCAGACGTATTTTCTGAGGCTTTTTCAGGTTCTGCTGATTTTTTAGAGAAAAGATTACTTGCCCACGATGCCATAGTTATTCAATCCGTTAATTTTTGTAAAAAATATCTGTTTTAGACAATACATCATGCCAACAACGTTTGTTTTTGTTTGTTAGTGACCATAAAAAACCCAATCCTAATACACTCCATGAGACGATTGCACCGCTAAAACGCCAAAATGCTTGTAGCCAAGTAATTGCTTTTTCGTCAAATGTTAATACCTGTAGTTTCCATGCTCGCAAGCCCAAAGTTTGTCCGCCGTGCGTCCAAAACCAGCCGTAAAAAACAAAACTCACGACCATTAAATACAACGAATAAAACCAATGTGTTGTAAATGCTTGACCCGCGTTAAACGGCAAAATTAACGCGGTGGCTACAAATAAGAGGCTTAATAGTAACAATAAATCGTAGAAAATTGCAGCAAGACGACGTAATAAACTCGGTGTGTGCGGCATTAAATATGACAGTTAAACTTTGAATAAAGCTAATTTTTGACCAAAGTACATTGTCATACCAATCAATGCACTGAACATTAACAATGAAAAGAAAAAGGGTGGTCGGTGAAACAACAACACAAAGAAATCACTTAAAAATAAGCTGGTTAAAAGCGGTTGATCAATCAAGCTAGCGATAACATTTTTAAACATAGTAGACTCCAAATCGAAACGCGCATACTTTGTCGCGTATGCAAAAGAATAAAAAACATTACGATTTTACTCTATTCAAAAGGGCAATGTAAAAAGAAAACAAATGTTGATTAACGTTGCATGAATTGTAATCATATTGACCACATTATGAATAAAACCAATTGAGTGTGAACGCCATTTTAAATTTCTTAAAAAACTTTTCAGATTCAGCCGAAGAAAAGCGAGTGCCGATTCGGTCGGCAAATGTCGCTCGTGAAAAATTTATCAAAAAATCGTCTGAAACGCCGCGCACAATAACTGAAACGTACAACGGAGCCTCTGTTATTCCTCGCTCAGAACACAATGTTTCGCGCAATCAAATCAGCGAGAACGCGCTGAAAGTTTTGTACAAACTGAAAAAAGAAGGTTTTG
>CAZLGN010000055.1:0-4375 GCA_964558865.1 uncultured Methylomagnum sp. | reverse complement strand
TGCCTATTTAGTCGGTGGTTGTGTGCGTGATTTATTACTTGGACGCGAACCCAAAGACTTCGACGTTGTCACTAACGCTTTGCCCGAACAAATTGCGCGTATTTTTTCGAATTGTCGAATTATCGGCAAACGTTTTCGTTTAGCACACGTTATTTACGGACGGGATGTTATTGAAGTCGCGACATTTCGAAAAAGTAGTGGCGAAAATCCCAGCGACGCGCAGCGTTTAACCAAAGAAGGGCGCATTGTTCAAGATAATCTTTACGGCACAATGGACGACGACGTATGGCGACGCGATTTCACGATTAACGCGCTTTATTACAACATTCGGGACTTTTCGATTATCGATTACACGAATGGAATGGCGGATCACAAAGCAAGTTTGATTCGTTTAATCGGCGATGTAGAAGAGCGTTTTCGTGAAGATCCCGTCCGAATGATTCGTGCCGTTCGTTTTGCTGTGAAATTGGGCTTTAAATTGCACGATGATTGCGAACGAGCCATTCCATTGAATGCGAACTTATTAGCAAGTATTCCCGCCGCCCGTTTGTATGATGAAGTGGTGAAGTTATTTTTAACGGGTTACGGCCTGCAAACGTTTGAAATGTTGCGGCATTACGGTTTGTTTGAGGTGCTTTTCCCAGCCGTTGAAAAGTGTTTGTCGATTGAAGAGGCGCATTTTCCCAAAATGATGGTGATTAACGCGCTGCAAAATTCCGATAATCGCATTGCCGATAACAAATCTGTTACGAGCCATTTTTTATTTGCGGCACTTTTGTATGAACCGATGTTGCTTCGTGCAAAAGAAAAAATCGGGAAAGGTATGCCCGAATCAGAGGCGCATTTTGCAGCGGCAAGTGAAATTTTAACGCAACAAGTTCGCCGCACGTTGTTACCGCGTCATTTAACGTTATCGATTCGGGAAATTTGGAATCAGCAAGAAAGGTTTGCATTTCGTGTTGGTGCAAAACCAAGCAAATTATTGACGCATCCACGTTTTCGGGCGGCGTATGATTTTTTAATGTTACGCGCTCAAGTGGATTCGGCATCAGCAGAATTAGCCGAATGGTGGACACAATACCAAAATGCTAATGAAACTGAACGACGTAAAATGACACAACCACAAGCGCAACCTAAATCTACGAAGCCTAAGAAGAAGCGGACTTATCGCAGAAAAGCGAAACCTGCTGCGCCTAATTTAGACCTTTAGATTTATTGTGTCCGCGCTTTTGAAGCGTGGACAATTAATTAGTAAGATCGCTTGATGACTTTAGAAAAAATCCAAGAAAGTAAATGAGGATTAACGAATGCTTTTAGAGAATATTTTAAAATTTTTTAAAAAAAACGGGGTGTTATTGCTACAAATAACAATTCTTTTATTGCCCTTTTTTATTTTCATCGAATACGCGGCGATGAGTGAAAATACCGATGATCTTGACGTTCCTAGTCTTGAAAAAGTTGAATCGGTTGCTGCTGTTCAAAAAATAGATAAACCTGAAAACGAGACGAAAAATGAAACGAAGTTAGAAAAATCAGCAGGTTCGACATTTGAAGTGGATGAAGTTAGTCAGGAAATGCTGGATAAAAGTGCAGGTAATCCGAAAGAAATGCTGGCGGGAAGCGGTAGCGCGTGTACAAGTTTTGAAAATGTAAAAACTATCGCAAAATACACGGGAACCATTTCAAAGGCAAAAAATGTAGAACAGTTCAAAAAACCATTGCCTGCGATGATTACAGAAACAGAATACTCTTGCGTAGATACAACAGGTGCGAAAAAAACGAAATCCACGACAATGGGCGTAGGGGTTGATGCAAAAGACAATTTGCTGCGTTGTATTCAATCAAATTCAGATGAAACAATGGACAGCGAGGCGCGTTTTAAACACGTTTTGAAAATCATGACGCATCATTGTGGCTTCAAATTATCGGAACATCAGCCCGCTTTAAAGTGAATTGTTCCTTTTCGTGACAACTTAGACATTCTCAAAATCCCATTCGATATTAAAAATAATGAAAGTTTATTTAGGTTTAGGCAGTAATTTAGACGCACCAATTGAGCAATTACGCGCCGCTCGAACAGCGATTGCAAACGTGAGTGGTATTTCAGAAATCGCATTTTCAAGTTTATATCGCAGTCCGCCGATGGATTCTCGAAATCAACCCGATTACGTTAACGCAGTAATGGCAATTGAAACGAATTTGCCGCCATTGGAATTATTGGCAACAACGCAAACGATTGAAAATGAACACGGACGCATTCGCCAAGAACGCTGGGGCGCACGCACGTTAGACATTGATATTTTGTTGTTTGGCGACGAAGTATTGAACTTTCCCGATTTGATTGTGCCGCATTACGGCATGACAGAACGGGCGTTTGTGTTGCAGCCATTGTTTGAAATTGCGCCCAATTTAGACATTCCAATTCACGGAAAACTTGCTGATTTAGTGGCGCGTTGTCCGTTAGATGGTTTAGAGCGGTTAGCAAATGCCGCATAATTATTTAAGTTCAAATGTCGCTAAACCATTGACACATTTGGATTTGCTCGCAATGAAACAACGCACTGAAAAAATCACTTGTTTGACCGCTTATGATGCTAGTTTTAGCGCGTTGATTGATGCCGCCGAAATCGACGTAATTTTAGTGGGCGATTCGCTTGGCATGGTAATTCAAGGAAATTCAACGACGTTGCCCGTGAAAATTGACGACATGATTTATCACACCCGTTGTGTGACGAAAACGTGTAATCGTGCGTTAGTGATTACAGATTTACCGTTTATGACTTATGCCACGCCAAAAATGGCGGCGAAAAATGCCGCCCGTTTGATTCAAGATGGTGGCGCACAAATGGTGAAATTAGAAGGCGCGAAACTCGATGTGATTGAATTTTTGGTGGCGCAAGGCATTTCCGTTTGTGGGCATTTGGGATTATTACCGCAATTTATTCATCAACTTGGCGGCTATAAAGTTCAAGGCAAACAAATCGAAATCGCTGAAAAATTACTCGCCGATGCGTTAGCCGTTCAAAATGCGGGGGCGACGTTGCTAGTTTTAGAATGTGTCCCAGCGGATTTAGCACGACAAATTACCGAACAATTAACCATTCCTGTGATTGGGATTGGCGCAGGTAAATCGTGCGACGGGCAAGTTTTAGTCGTCTACGATATGTTGGGAATCAGTACGGGCAAACGTCCGCGTTTTTCTAAAAACTTTCTCAGCGAAACCAATTCGATTGAATCTGCGTTAAAAAATTATGCTCACGCCATCAAAAACGGCGATTTTCCAACGGCTGAACACAGCTTTTAATTTCAAAAAATCATGCAACAATTCAACACTATTCCAGACGTTCGCGCGTGGCGAAAAAGCAATCGGCGTGTGGCTTTCGTGCCGACAATGGGCAATTTACATGAAGGACATTTGCAGCTTGTCCGCGAAGCGAAAAAACACGCCAACAAAGTTATCGTCAGTATTTTTGTTAATCCAACGCAATTCGGTGTGAACGAAGATTTTTCAACCTATCCGCGAACAGAAACGCGAGATTGTGACAAACTCGCCACCGCAGGTTGCGATGCCGTTTTTTTACCAAATATCGAAACGATTTACGCGCAGAATGCTCAAACAACGGTCAGTGTTTCACAAATTTCAGAAAATTATTGTGGAGTGTCTAGGGCAGGGCATTTCGATGGCGTGACAACCGTTGTTTGTAAATTATTCAACATTGTTCAGCCTGACGTGGCGTTGTTTGGGCTAAAAGATTTTCAGCAATTCGCCGTGATTCAAACAATGGCGCGAGATTTACATTTGCCGATTGAATTGATTGGTGTGCCGACAGTGCGTGAATTGGATGGTTTGGCGATGAGTTCGCGTAACGGCTATTTGACTGAAATAGAACGTGGAATTGCACCGCGTTTTTATCAGATTTTGCAAAATGCGCGTGATAATTTACTCGCAGGTGAAACGATTGCCAACGTTGAAAAATTAGCCATTTCAGAACTTACTGGAGCAGATTTTGTGGTGGATTATTTAAATGTGGCGCGACGATATGATTTGCAAGCTGCGACGGAAAGTGACCAAAATTTAATCATTTTAGCCGCCGCGAAATTGGGTAAAACACGCCTGATTGATAATTTAGTTGTTGAAAAATAAGCTACATTTTTTGTAACTACTCAGCCCCCAAAAAATCAGTTATTCTGACAACATGAAAAAGCTACAACGCCCAGATCAATCAGAGTTAGATACAAAATGAGCCATGCAGAAATGTGTAGGCTTGTTACGCAATTGTTTGATTTGCTGGAGGATTTGGAAAATCGATTGGTTAAGGTCACCCGATTACCCACATCTTTTTTACTCCTCAAGCCTTTATTTGTCTAGGATACA
>CAZLGN010000054.1:0-10817 GCA_964558865.1 uncultured Methylomagnum sp. | reverse complement strand
TCGATTTAGTGGTTGCTAGTGTGTTGATGTCGATGGGTATGATGATGTTGTCGCCAATGGTGATTTCATTGCCGTTTAAAATTATGCTGTTTGTTCTCGCTGACGGCTGGTCGCTAATTATGGAAATGCTCGCCGCGAGTTTTTTTGTTGGCACTTAACGGAGCGTCAAACGCATGACACCCGAAATTATTTACACTGTCGGTCAAGATGCAATGATTGTTGCCGTGAAATTGGCAGTACCAATACTTTTACCAGCGTTGGTTATCGGTCTGATTATCGCGATGTTTCAAGCCGCAACACAAATCAACGAGGCCACGCTAACATTTGTACCGAAAGTCATTATTATTGGCGCGGTTTTACTGCTGGCAGGACCTGCAATGTTACAAATGTTTCTCGATTATTTTAAAGATTTAATTCGCGACATTCCCTCTCTCATCGGTTGATTCTTATGAATTTCACCGAAGCGCAATTACTTAATTCGATGGCAATGCTGACGTTTCCACTGATGCGAATTAGTGCCATGTTTGTGTCGATGCCCGTATTGAGTGTCCGCGCGATGCCAGCACAAGTTCGCGTCATTCTTTCTGGTGTAATCAGTTTTCTTGTTATGCCTTTATTGCCGCCATTGCCGCAAATCGAAATGATGAGCTACGCGGGAATTATGATTGGCGTACAACAAGTAGCGATTGGTTTAACCACAGGATTCATTTTGCAAATGGTTTTTGCCGCCGTGATTTTTGCGGGACAAGGCATTGCGTATGGCATGGGCTTAGGTTTCGCGTCGATGGTCGATCCGCAAAATGGTCAGCAAGTTCCTGTTGTCGCGCAAATTTACATGATTACGGCGACGCTGTTGTTTTTGACTTTGGACGGACATTTGCTACTAATTAAATTATTAGTGGACAGTTTTACGACATTGCCGATTGGTCAGATTTTTGACTTAAATGATGTTTGGTCAATTATTGTGTGGAGTAGTCGCGTTTTTTCTGATGGTTTAGTGTTGTCAATGCCTGTGATTATCAGTTTGTTGCTGGTGAACGTTGTTTTTGGTGTTGCGTCGAAATCCGCGCCACAACTGCAAATTTTCTCTGTGGGTTTTCCCATTACGTTAATGCTGGGCATTTTATTGATGTGGGTAACATTGCCCGATGTGTTGGAATTATTACCCGATATTTTTAACGATGCTTTTGAATTACTTAAACATTTACTGCGCGTAACTTAAAATTATGGCTGAAGATTCTGGACAAGAAAAAAACGAAGAACCCACCCAGAAACGGTTAGATGACGCTAAAAAGAAAGGTCAAATTGCCCGTTCCCGCGAACTCAATACATTTGTGATGCTGATTGTCAGCGCGTGGCTCTTGATGTCGCAAGGCGGGCGGGTCGGACACGGTTTAATTATGATGATGCAAAATAATTTTCATGTGTCACGCGACGTTATTTTTGAACCACAAACTACGATTGTTTTTTTCAAACAAGCCATGCACGATGGTTTATTACTTATTGCACCGATTCTGGCGATTTTAACGGTCGCGGCAATTGTTGCCCCCATTTCCTTAGGCGGTTGGATTTTCAGTATGGACTCAATAGCACCTAAATTCGACAAGCTCGATCCGATTAAAGGCTTGCCAAAACTCTTTTCAATGAATGGCTTAGTCGAACTGGGCAAAGCGATGGTGAAAATTTCACTCGTGGGGCTAGTCGGTTGGCTTTTGTTCAATTCTATTTTTGCAGAATTACTTGGTTTAAGTTCTGAACCAATGGAACAAGCCGTCATTCACGCGCTAAAGTTGATTGCACACAGTTTTTTAATTTTGAGTGGCGCGTTAATTTTGATTGCGGCGATTGATGTGCCGTATCAATTGCACAAGCACAGCCAAGATTTAAAAATGTCGATGCAAGAAATCAAAGACGAAAACAAAGAATCGGAAGGTAATCCAGAAGTTAAAGGGCGAATTCGCCGTACACAAATGGAAATGGCGCAAAATCGCATGATGCAAGAAGTGCCAAATGCTGACGTAATTATTACCAATCCAAGTCATTACGCGATTGCGTTGAAATACGATGAGGCTTCGGGTTCTGCGCCGATTATGCTAGCGAAAGGCGTGGATTTAATCGCGGCACATATTCGAAATATCGCTCTTGAAAACAATGTGCCATTAGTTGCCGCTCCGCCGTTGGCACGCGCTTTGTATTACTCCACGGAAATAGATAATGAAATTCCACAAGGGCTGTATTTAGCGGTGGCTCAGGTTCTAGCGTATATTTTTCAGCTTAAAGAAGCCGCGAAAAATCACACAGCTAAACCTTCACCGCCCAAAGATGTCAAAGTGCCGCCCGAATTTAAACAGGAGTAACCCGTCGTGGATTTAACCAAATTTAAAAGCGCGTTAAGCATCATCGGTAAAGCCGAACTCGGTGCGCCCGTTGTCATCATGATAATTTTATCGATGGTGATTTTGCCGTTGCCCGCGTTTTTGCTCGATATTTTCTTTACGTTCAACATCGCGTTTTCGCTGATTATTTTGTTGGTCGTCGTTTATACCCTCAAACCGTTAGATTTCGGTTCATTTCCAACCGTCATTTTATTGGCGACATTGCTGCGATTAGCGTTAAACGTGGCATCAACGCGAGTTGTTTTGCTTGAAGGTCACAATGGTGGCGATGCGGCAGGAAAAGTGATTGAAGCCTTTGGCGAATTTGTAATTGGCGGGAATTTTGCCGTCGGTTTAGTGGTATTCACGATTTTGATTATTATCAATTTCATGGTTGTCACGAAAGGCGCGGGAAGGGTTGCGGAAGTTGGCGCACGTTTCACATTGGACGCAATGCCTGGAAAGCAAATGGCGGTCGATGCCGATTTGAATGCAGGTTTAATCACCCAAGACGAAGCGCGTGCCAGACGTGCCGAAGTCGCAATGGAAGCGGATTTTTACGGTTCGATGGATGGCGCGAGTAAATTCGTGCGCGGCGACGCGATTGCGGGGATTATTATTTTATTCGTCAACATGATTGGCGGTTTAGTAATTGGAATGCTGCAACATGATTTGAGTTTTGCCGACGCGGGTGAACGCTATGTTTTACTTACTATCGGTGACGGTTTGGTGGCACAAATTCCGTCATTGTTACTTTCAACTGCTTCGGCGTTAGTTGTAACAAAAGTGGGCGCAACCAGCCAAAACATTGGTCAACAAGTTAGCCAACAATTATTTGAAAATCCAAAATCGTTAATGATTACAGGCGGCGTGATTGGCGCGTTAGGCTTAATTCCAGGAATGCCAAACTTGGTGTTTTTAATGTTATCCGCAGCGTTGGGCGGTTCAGCGTGGATGATTGATAAAAAACGCAAGCAACTTGCGCTGGATAATGCAACCGATGTTAAAAAGCCTGAAGTGGTCGCGCCAACAGAAAACCGTGATTTAAGTTGGGAAGACGTTATGCCCGTCGATATTATTGGTTTGGAAGTCGGTTATCGCTTAATTCCATTGGTCGATAAAAACCAAGGCGGGCAATTGATGGTGCGGATTAAAGGCGTGCGTAAAAAATTGTCGCAAGAACTCGGTTTCTTAATTCCATCGGTTCATATTCGCGATAACTTGGATTTGAGTCCGACGACATATCGAATTTCATTGATGGGCGTAACGGTTGGTGAAGCGGAAATTGTGCCTGAAATGGAAATGGCAATTAACCCAGGTCGCGTATTTGGTGATTTAGTCGGAAAACCGTGTCGAGATCCTGCGTTTGGTTTGGAAGCATTTTGGATTGAACCAAACCAAAAAGATTACGCGCAAACAATGGGTTATACCGTGGTCGATGCGGGAACGGTTGTCGCGACGCATTTAAGTCATTTGCTGCAATCCCATTCTCACGAATTACTCGGCTACGAAGAAACGCAACGGATGCTTGACAATTTGGCGAAAACCGCGCCAAAGTTGGTCGAAGATTTATGCCCAAAAACCTTGTCCTTAGGCGTGATAGCGAAAGTATTACAAAACTTGCTTATCGAACAAGTTCCCATCCGCGATATGCGAACAATTGCTGAAACGTTGGCAGAATACGGCACGAAAAGTCAAGATACCGACATTCTTACTTCTGCGGTACGAACAGCATTAGGGCGTTTAATTATTCATGAAATTACAGGTTCAGCAGATGAACTCACTGTTATTACGTTAGATAGCGAGTTGGAACAGATATTGCAAAAGTCCCTTCAAACGGCGAGCGAAAACGGTACAGGTGTCGAGCCAGGTCTTGCAGATCAAATGCACGATTCGTTGCAAGAGCATACACAACAAATGGAAATGGATGGACAAATCCCCATTCTGATTGTGTCGTCTTATATTCGACCTTGGTTATCGCGTTTTGTTCGCCACTCAATCCCAAACTTACACGTTTTAGCATACAACGAAATCCCCGCTGATCGGCAGGTGAAAGTCATTGCAAATGTTGGGCGACGTGTGTAATCCGATTTAAAAGAAACTAAGGACTTCTGTAATGAAAATTAAACGCTATTTTGCTGAAAATATACGACAAGCCATGCAAATGGTACGCGACGAACTCGGCGCAGATGCGGTCATTATGTCGAATCGCAAAGTTGAAGGTGGCGTTGAAATTGTTGCCGCTCGTGATTTTGACGAATCAACGGTGCATGCGAATGTTCCCGCACAAGGTCGAGAAATTGACCCTGATTTTTTCAAGCCGTCGAAATCGATGAAACAAATGAAAAAAGTCGATTTGCCTGATTTTCAGGCAGAAAGAAATAATTTGCATGTCATCAGTAGTCCTCGTAAAAAAGAAGAACCCATTTTTAGTTCAAGCACCGCAAAACGTGGAATTGATCAATATGTCGGTTACGCTGAAAAAGTGCAACTGCGCGGTAATCCTGATGCAGTGAAACACAGTTTCACCAAAGAACCCTCTACGCCAACACGGTCCGCTTCATCACCAGCAGTGCCGTCGGTGATGATTAAAGTGCCGAAGAAAACCACAGCCAAACCACAGCCGCAATACAGTCAACAAATGCCGCAACGGGAGTCGATGTATCAAGAAAATTATCATCGTGAACCTCCAGAACCACGTTATGAACAGCCTGTATATCGTGAGCCAGAACGTGAAATGTATCGCGAACCTGCGCCACAACGTGAAGCAATTATGCCAAACGTTCGTGATACTCGCGCCGAAGTGGGAAATGAAGCACACGCATTGCGCCAACATTTCAGTGCAAAAGATTATGCAGACGAATTCGATGAATTTTTAGACGAGGTTCAAGAAGATACTTACACTGCGCCAAAATTTTCAGATCTGATGAAAAATGTTGAACCTGCAATAGACGAAACAGTAAAAGAAGAACCTGTTGTTCCAGCACCAGTTGCCGAAGAAAAAGAAAGTCCGTCAGAAAAGTTGTTATCAGAAGTTACGCGGGAATTAAAATCCTTACGCACGACGTTAGACACAAAATTATCACGGATTAACTTTGCGGCTCGTCACGTTAACAATCCCAATTCAACGCCTATTCGTAGCGAGTTATTGCATCGATTAGCGGTGATGAGTGTGTCGAGAAAATTGAGTATCAAAATCGCTAATCGTTTTGCCAATCACACCAATTTCGATTTTGTTTTCACCCAAGCTCAAGAATTACTCGCAAAAGTATTACCGATTGCCGAAGATGATTTACTCGAAATAGGTGGCGTTATCGCGTTAGTGGGGCCAACGGGTGTGGGTAAAACAACCAGCGTTGCCAAAATAGCGGCGCAATTCACATTGAAACACGGTGGAAATCAAGTTGCGTTAATTACCACCGATAATTACCGAATTGCGGCACACGAGCAGCTAAATACTTACGGAAGAATTCTGAATATTCCTGTCAAAATTGCATCAAGTGCCGAAGAATTGAAGCAGTTAATTCAAGGTTTTTCAGATAAAAAATTAGTGTTAATTGATACGGCAGGCATGAGCCAGCGTGACATGAAATTGATTGAACAAATCAACACACTCAAAGAAAATAACCTGAGTGTTAAGTCTTACCTTGTCATGTCTGCCGCAACGGAGTACAAAGCGATGAATGAAATTATTGATGCTTTTCATATTTTCAAGCCGCAAGCAGCAATTCTCACCAAACTCGATGAAGCAGCAACAATTGGTTCGGCGTTATCGTCGTTAATTGAGCATAATTTAGCTTTATCGTTTATTACCAACGGTCAACAAGTTCCTGAAGATATGCGTCATCCATGTGCAAGAGATTTAATTGCACAATGTGTAACTGAAGTAGATGTTGACGAAGACGATTACGAAGAAAACAACGAAGCGTGGGTGGCTCAGGGTTATGCTTAAACAACCAGATCAAGCAGCTGGAATTCGCCGCATGAACAAAAATAAACCTGTTCGTGTTATCGCCGTGGCGAGTGGCAAAGGAGGTGTTGGTAAAACCAATGTTTCTGTGAATGTCGGAATTTCGTTAGTACAAATGGGGCAGCGCGTCGTGTTAATGGACGCGGATATGGGATTGGCAAATGTTGATATTTTACTTGGTGTTTACCCAAAATATAATTTGTCGCACGTTTTAGCTGGTGAAAAAACGTTAGATGAAATTATGGTTACGTCACCGTCAGGGTTAAAACTGATTCCAGGTGCGTCAGGTATTCAAAAAATGACCGAGCTTTCGACCATTGAACAAGCCGCCGTGATTCGTGCTTTCAGTGAAATTGACCAACAAATTGATGTGTTAATTGTCGATACCGCTGCGGGAATTTCCTCCAGCGTCGTCAATTTTTCGCGGGCGTGTCAAGAAATTATCATTGTGATTTGTGACGAACCGACTTCGCTGACGGATGCTTATGCGTTTATCAAATTATTAAATCGGGATTACGGTTGTAATAGCTTTCATATCATTACGAACATGGTGCAATCGGTTCAGCAGGGCAGGGCGTTATTTCAAAAGCTCAATAAAGTGACGGATAATTATTTGGATGTCACTTTGCAATTTGTAGGAGCGATTCCTTTCGACGAGTTTTTACGTCAATCGGTGCAAAAACAAATGCCCGTCGTCTTGGGTTTTCCGCGCAGTAAATCTGCTCAAGCAATGAAAGCTATCGCTACTAAAATTGACAGTTGGCCGCTCAAAATGCAGGCAGGCGGATACATCGAATTTTTCATTGAACGTATGGTCAAATACGCTCAAAAGGATGCAGCATGAACAGTACCGCTACCGATTCACCAAAATTAAATAATTGGCTTCCGTTACAATCAAAGGTTTCACCACGTCTACTAAGTCGAAAACTTAATATCATTCGCCACGCGGTTAGTATCGTCGAAGAGCAAACAGGTCATGTTACAAACAAAGCCGTTGCCGATTATTTAGGCGTAACTATCGATGAGTACAACTGTATTTTACAAGACGTGAACCTTCATCGTATTCTTTTCAATAATCATAAACAGGAGGTCGCATGAGTGCGGTAGCCATGTACAGTTCCGTCCAAATTGGCGGTATCGACGCGCAAATTATGCAGCACGCGCCACTGGTAAAGCGCATTGCTTACCATTTGTTGAGTAAATTACCCGATTCGGTGCAAGTCGATGATTTAATTCAAGCGGGAATGCTTGGCTTGCTCGAATCAATGAAAAATTACGATTCCAGCAAAGGCGCGAGTTTCGACACTTATGCGGGCATTCGGATTCGGGGTTCGATGTTAGACGAAGTTCGCCGTTGTGACTGGGTTCCTCGTTCTGTTTATAAAAAATCGCGCATTATTAGTGACGCGATTCGTACACTGGAAAATCAAACGGGGGCAGCAGTCAGAGATAGCGATGTAGCTGAATATCTTGGCATTACACTCGACGAATACAATCATATTCTGCAAGATTCAAGTAATTGCCGCGTGTTCAGTATTGAAGAATTGGCTCAAACTGGTGATAATTACCTCGAAGAGTCTTCATGCGTAACCGAAGCACCGCTAGAAAATGTCACCCGCGAAGGATTTCAAAAGGCATTAAGCAACGCCATTGCAAGTTTGCCTGAACGGGAACGGTTGATAATTTCGCTGTATTATGACGAAGAATTGAATTTGCGCGAAATTGGTAAAATTTTGAATTTGACAGAATCGCGCGTTAGTCAAATTAGTTCACAAGCGGTTATTCGGTTACGCTCACGACTTAGCGGCTGGCTTGATAATGATTAACACCTAACACGTTTTGCCAATTCGGTCAGCGTGTTACTAACGCAAAGTAGAGGCGAACGAATGGATATTTTAAGCATTGTTGGAATTATCGGAGCAATCGGAGCGATTCTTACTGGCATGACTATTGAAGGTGGGGACGTTAACTCGTTAGTTAATTTACCCGCCTTTCTTATTGTGTTTGGCGGTACGATTGGCGCGGCATTGATACAATCGCCCGCTAAATTAGTTAAAAAAGCTCTAAAAATGTTGCCGTGGATGATTGTGCCACCGACAAAAAATTTGCGAGAACAAAGCGAAAAAATTGTTGGTTTTTCGGTGTTAGCGCGTAAAAACGGTTTGCTTGGCTTAGAAGGACAAATCGAAACCGAAGAAGACCCATTCATTCGTTTGGGATTGCAATTGTTAGTGGATGGTTGCCAACCTACTGTGATGCGGGATATTTTAGATCTTGAATTGTCATCCATTGAAGCGAATGAATTACAAGCCGCGAAGGTTTTTGAATCAATGGGCGGTTATGCACCAACGATTGGTATTATCGGCGCGGTTTTAGGTTTGATTCACGTTATGCAGAATCTCGCCAGCCCTGCTTCTTTAGGTGCAGGTATTGCAACGGCTTTCGTTGCCACCGTTTATGGTGTAGGTTCAGCGAACTTAATTTTTTTACCTACGGCTGGCAAACTCAAAACGCACGTTTTAGCTATATCACAAGGGCGCGAAATGCTGATTGAAGGATTTAATTGTATCGCTCAGGGCGAAAATCCACGCATTATCGAAATCAAACTTAGCAGCTATGTGAATAATTGATTATGGCACGCAAAAAAAAGAAAGTTGAAGAACACGTTAACACCGAACGCTGGATGGTGTCTTATGCCGATTTCGTAACTTTATTATTTGCATTTTTCGTCGTCATGTATTCGATTTCAGCAATTAACGAAGGTAAATATAAAACGCTATCGGCAGCTTTGGCTCAAGCCTTTACCGAAAAACCTATATCCGAAAAAGAACGGATGGTTGAAGAAGTGAGTCTTTTTGAACAACCGCCGACAATTGCAGAACCACCACCATTAGAAAGTGAACCGTATGCGGATCTTGAAAAACGTCGTGAATTAAGTGCGGCGATTGTGGCGGAACAAGAAAAACTCAACAATGTATCAAAGCAATTCGAGGACGTGTTATCACCGATGATTAAAGATAATTTGATTGCGGTAAAAAAGCATGATTTTTGGATTGAATTGGAAATGAGTAGCCAATTATTATTTACCAGCGGCAGTGACCAATTGTCACAAAGAGCAGCTGATGTATTGAAAACAATTTCGTTGGTACTTGCCCCCGTCCCTAATTCAATAAGTGTTGAAGGTTATACCGATAACATTCCGATTGAAACGGCAATTTTTCGCTCAAATTGGGATTTATCTTCCTCTCGTGCCACCAGCGTGGTGCATGAGTTAATTAAAGCAGGTGTTGACCCATTGCGCTTATCGGCGACGGGTTATGGAGAATATCATCCCATTGCCGATAACAGTGACGAAAAAGGGCGTTTTCAAAATCGGCGCGTGACGTTAGTCATCGCGTCGCAAGCCTTTTCCCGTTACGGTGCCAGCGATGAAGAACGCGCTAAATTATTGAATTTACAGTCTTCGCGTCCACCTCTTAAAAAACCCTGACGCGCCACGAATAAATAAGTGGGGCGAATTCGGAGAGACAAACATGTTAGAAATTCAAGCCGTTACCCCCACTTATCCCGTTTTTAAAGCGAAAAAAATTCACAAAGATGAATATCGCACACCTAACAAGCCACATCGAAATAATCCAAAACTAGATGAACACGAGGAAGAACTGGATGAATCCGCCCCTAGCCAACACATTGATGAGCGCGTCTGAAGACTTCGTGTTAATGAGCTTTAGTATTATAACGATTGTGATTATCGCAATCCTTTTTGCGGTACTTCGTTTGAGCCGTTTAGTTTCTCAACTGAAACACGAATGTGCGACATTGACGGCGATTGTAGACGGAAATAAAAATGACATTTACGGTCTGTGTTCAGCTGCGTTGACTGTAAACGAAAATACAGCAATTTCGCATGAACAATTGCATGATTTAAAACAACAATTAGCCCACATCGTCGAAAGAATGAACGAATTGCAAAATGAATTACAACAAAGCGATTTTACAAGCAGTCCGTATAACGTGGATATTCGCAAAATTCGGAGCGGTGCAAGCGTTGAAGAATTGATGAGACAATCTGATTTAAGTTATGACGAAGCGGCATTGCTAATTCGCCTGCATGGCGGTAAAGCCTGATTTAGAAATTTCAATAGTGAGAGAAAAACATTGTGAATGAAGAAAACAAAAGCGGTTTGAATTATAAAGATGCGGGCGTAGATATTGCGGCAGGAAATGCACTCGTCGAACGTATTAAACCGATTGCGGCAAGAACGCGTATTCCTGGCGTAATGGCAGGTTTAGGAGGGTTTGGTTCGTTGTTTGAATTGCCGTTAGACCGCTATAAAAATCCTGTTCTGGTTTCTGGTACAGACGGTGTTGGTACAAAATTACGATTAGCCATTGATTCGGGAATTCATAACACAGTTGGCATTGATTTAGTCGCTATGTGTGTGAACGATATTATTGTGCAAGGCGCAGAA
>CAZLGN010000053.1:0-10902 GCA_964558865.1 uncultured Methylomagnum sp. | reverse complement strand
CTGACAAATCACCGATGAATTTTTGTTGATCACCGCCTTTGAAATTGAAACGACCCAAATAAGCGCGTGACGGTGTTTGATAAGTCCCAACGGTAATCATATCTAAGCCTTCGGAAACTTCTTCAAAGACGGTTTTTTTTGCGTCCATGTCATCACGCAACTGGTCAACGTAAGCGAGCTTGACTGTTTCACCGATTTTCAACTCGCCTGAATCGGGTTGTTCAAAGCCAGCCATAATGCGGAATAACGTGGTTTTACCCGCGCCATTTGCGCCGATAATTCCCACGATGCCACCTGGTGGAAGTTTGAAACTCAAATCGTTAAACAATAATTTGTCGCCAAACGATTTTGAAATGCCATTTGCTTCAATCACCACATCGCCTAAACGCTGACCAGGTGGAATATAAATTTCTTGGGTTTCGTTACGTTTCTGGGTTTCAGCCGACGATAATTCGTCAAAACGTGCTAAACGCGCTTTGCTTTTTGCATGACGACCTTTTGTGCCAGAACGCACCCATTCCAATTCTTCTTTCATAGCTTTTTGACGCGCGGATTCTTGTTTTTCTTCTAACAATAATCGTGCGCCTTTTTGTTCGAGCCAGCTGGAATAATTGCCTTCCCACGGAATACCAGAGCCACGGTCGAGTTCTAAAATCCAACCCGCAACGTTATCGAGAAAATAACGGTCATGGGTCACAGCAACAACTGTTCCCGAATAATCGTGTAAAAAGCGTTCGAGCCACGCAACCGATTCAGCATCTAAATGGTTCGTTGGTTCGTCGAGTAGCAACATATCGGGATTTGAAAGCAACAAGCGGCAAAGTGCGACGCGGCGTTTTTCACCACCTGATAATTTGGTTACATCGGCATCCCATTCAGGCAAACGAAGTGCGTCTGCGGCGACTTCTAATTTGCGCTCTAAATTGTGACCGTCGCAAGCGTTAATAATATCTTCCAAACGCGCTTGGTCTGCGGCGAGTTTGTCAAAATCCGCGTCTTCAGCGGCGTAATCCAAATAAACTTGGTCGAGTTGCGCTAACGCTTCTTTGATTTCAACAACGGCTTCTTCGATATTGCCACGCACATTTTTTGTTGGATCGAGTTGCGGTTCTTGCGACAAATAACCGATTTTAATGCCTTTGAGCGGAATGGCTTCGCCTTCGATGTCTTTGTCTAAGCCAGCCATAATTTTAAGTAACGTGGATTTACCCGAACCGTTTAAACCCAACACGCCGATTTTCGCGCCAGGATAAAAAGACAACCAAATGTCTTTCAGAATGTATTTTTTGGGTGGGACGATTTTACCCACGCGATTCATTGAATAAATGTATTGAGCTGCCATAATAATTTTTCAGGAAAGTTTCAAAAGAAAGGCGAAAGTATAACAAAAGTCATGATTTTGTTCGCTTGATATGAAACGACTGACATAATGACAACTTATTTTTTATTTAAGAGATCGATCTGGTATCTTTAGCTTAAACTTCACTCTTCAAGTGGTAACTTTGGATAAAAAAACAACAAATGATTGTTAAATTTGCTTACTTTTTAAAATCAAATGATTGTTAAATTTGCTTACTTTTTAAAATCAAATGATTGTTAAATTTGCTTACTTTTTAAAATCATCTGAACGTTATCAAAACGTTAAATGTTTTTTTTATAACTTATTGATAAATCCCAATAGCCGTTACAACGGTTATGTGGCTTTTTTTATCATCAGTATGGTGTTGTTGAGTGTCTTTTTCCTTATTCACGAAATTGATCATCAAGTCACTGAGCTGAGTAGAATGCTCGAACGAGCGATTTTAGTTGTTTTTACTGTTGAGTATTTATTACGTTTTTGGTTAGCAAGTGATAGTCATAAAATTATCTTGGAACACTATGAAGAATCACGTTATTTGGGCATTAAGTTTCCACTTTTTTTAACCCTAAAAAAGGTGGTGCTAGCGAAAATTCGTTACGTCATCACGCCAATGGCAATTATCGATTTGCTGGCAATTTTACCGAGTTATGAAAATTTCCGATTTTTGCGAATTTTCATGGTTTTTCGCTTACTTAAACTCTTTCGTCATTTTCACAGCATAAAAGTATTCGTCAGTATTTTAGACAACAAGCGTTTTGAGCTATACACATTAGGTATTTTTTTAAGTTTTTTGATTTTCATTGGCGGCATTGTTATTTATTTGTTTGAAAGTCATGCCGATGGCGGACAAATCAAAAATTTATTTGATGGATTTTATTGGACAATTGTTACCTTATCGACTGTTGGTTATGGCGACATTTCACCCCATTCGACAAGCGGTCGCATAGTTGCCATTGTGCTAATTTTTGCAGGTATCGGCATCCTTTCGTTTTTCACGTCAATTATGGTTTCAGGGTTTAGCGAGGAAATAGACCATTTGCGCGAAAATCGTACTTACACGGAAATCAAACGTTATAACGATTTTGTCATTGTGTGTGGATTTGGGCGGGTTGGACAACATATTGCGAAACAATTGGCGAAAGATAAATTGAAATTTGTGGTTATCGATGCTGTTGAGCAAAACATTTTGAAAGCAAAAGAACTGAGCTACACCGCGATTTTAGCGGATGCCAGTAAAAATGGCGTATTACAAAACGCAGGCATCAACAATGGCGCGTCGAGTGTTTTATGCACAACGGATGATGACGTGATTAACGTCTATATCACGTTGACGGCACGGAATTTAAACAAAAATGTTCACATTATTACTCGCGCGAATAATATCGATAACGTCAAAAAAATGTATCAAGCAGGCGCGAGTAATGTGATTCGACCATTTGAAATTGCAGGCATGGTAGTAGCGGAATACGTTGGACAACCCGTCGCTTTTGAAGCGATTTTAGGTATTATTCACGCTGACAGTGATATTGTAATGGAAACGCTAAAAGTGCATCTTGGCTCAAATTTAGAATGTGTTGAAATTTCCAGCATCGATTTTTTGCAACGTAAAATGATTTTATTGGGCGTGATTAGTTCAAATCCTGAGCATCGGATTCATAAAAACAGTTACGCCATTAAAAATCAGCACTTTTATTTTAATCCGCCCAATCATTTTTTATTGCGAGCAGATGATTTATTAGTTGTTTTAGGACGCACGATAAGTGTGGAGTATTTTCGTTCGCAAATTGAAAAAAGTCGGGCGAAATCAAAGTAAATTGGTTTAATCTGTGACAAATCCAAACAGCGTAACCACGACAAAGTGACGAATATGTTTTCAGTCATTACAAATTTTTTTAATCATGTTTCATTTTGGAGGTAATTTTTATGACAAAGATTGTTGAAATTAGAGCAAGAGAAATTTTAGATTCACGCGGCAATCCAACCGTTGAAGCGGATGTGATTTTGGCTTCGGGAATTAGCGGAAGTGCAATGGTTCCATCTGGGGCTTCAACGGGAGAACGTGAAGCGATTGAATTGCGCGACGGCGACAAAGCGCGTTATTTAGGCAAAGGCGTTTTGAATGCCGTGAAAAACGTTCAAACCGAAATTCACGATGCCATTGTCGGAATGGACGTAAATGATCAAGCAGCAATTGATGAAAAAATGATTGCACTCGATGGAACCGAAAGCAAAAGCCGTTTAGGTGCGAATGCAATGTTGTCGGTTTCAATGGCGGCAGCGCGTGCCGCCGCGAATGCTAAACAGCAACCGCTTTACCGCTCATTAAATACGTCAGGTGAATTCATTTTGCCCGTGCCGATGATGAACATTATCAACGGTGGCTCGCACGCAGATAACAGCGTCGATTTACAAGAATTTATGATTTTACCCGTTGGCGCACCCAACTTCCGTGAAGCGATTCGTTACGGGGCAGAAGTTTTCCACAGTTTAGCCAAAGTTTTAAAAAGCAAAGGATTAGCCACAACGGTTGGTGATGAAGGCGGTTTTGCCCCGAATTTATCTTCAAACGAAGAAGCGATTGAAGTTATTTTAGAAGCGATAAAACTCGCAGGTTATGAAGCGGGCAAAGATATTTACCTCGGTTTAGATGCGGCGGCTTCAGAGTATTTCCACGACGGCATTTATGATTTAGCGTCCGAAAAGAAAACCTACAGTTCCGCACAAATGGCAGACTTTTTCGTTGATTGGGTGAATCGTTATCCCATTATCAGCATCGAAGACGGTTTTGACGAAAACGATTGGGACGGTTGGAAATTGATGACCGAAAAATTGGGCGGCAAAATCCAATTGGTTGGCGACGATTTATTTGTGACTAATCCAAAAATCTTGCAACAAGGTATCGATAGAAATATCGCGAACTCAATTTTGATTAAAGTGAATCAAATTGGCACGTTAACCGAAACATTTGCCGCCGTAACAATGGCACACAAAGCAGGTTATTCTGCCGTAATGTCACACCGTTCGGGCGAAACCGAAGACACCACGATTGCAGATTTAGCGGTGGCAACGGGAACGGGACAAATCAAAACGGGTTCATTAAGCCGTTCAGATCGCGTCGCAAAATACAATCGTCTCATGCGTATTGAAGAAGAACTTGGTGATTTAGCCAAATTCGCGGGTCGTAGCGCGTTTAAAATGTTGTAATTTTCGCAGGGGCGGATTTTCAATTCGCCCTGTAATTCAGAAAGTCATTAAAATGGCGAACTATGCTAATTGGTGGGCAGGTTTAGAATCTGCCCCTACAAAATTATGAAAATTATCGTCTTAATCATTATTCTTCTAACTCTGCAATTGCAATATCGTCTATGGTTAGGCGATGGCAGTATCAATGAAATCAGCACATATCAAACCCGTTTGGATGAATTAAAAATCCAAGTCGAAGAAAAAAAACACCGTAACGCAATGCTTTACGCTGAAGTTTTAGATTTACGCAAAGGACAGGAAGCCGTTGAAGAACGCGCTCGTGATGAATTAGGAATGATTAAAGCAAGTGAAACCTTCATTCAAGTCATCGAGTAAAAAACTGTTACACTAATCCAGACTATTTTCCTAATCACAACGATAAAAAAGGTTAATTACCAATGAATAATTCAAAATATGTTTCTACTTTCAATAGTTGGGCAGAACAAAAACGCTTTTTAAATTTCACTGAAAAAGACGCAAGTTTTTTGAAAAAACTGCATCCGTTCGCCATTGAGTCTGCTGATTTTTTTGTTGAACAACTTTATGAACATTTAATGAAATTTCCTGAAACTAAACGTTTTTTTTCCGATGAAAAAACAGTCAGTCGTTTAAAACTCGCGCAAAAGGCCTATTTTATCGAACTGACTTCGGGCGAATATGGCGAGGAATACTTCAAAAGCCGCATTAAAGTGGGTGTTACCCATCAACGTATTGGTTTGCCGCCGCGTATTTACATGAATACTTATTGTTATTACACGCAACTTTTCATTCCTCAGATTTATGGCAATCCTTCGTTCGACATTGAAACGGCAAACTGCATTTTTATGGCGTTACAAAAAATCATTAACTTAGATCAAGAATTGGCGATTTCGGCTTATATTCATGCCACGGATGAAGTGATTTCGCGCCAAACCGAAGAAATTTTAGAAATGTCTACGCCCGTGATTCAAATCTGGGAAGGCGTGGTTGCGGCACCAATTATCGGAATGCTTGACAGTAGTCGCACGCAACAATTTATGGAACGGTTGCTTGAAGCAATTGTAGCAACGAATTCGCCTGTTGCATTGATTGATATTACAGGTGTGCCGCAAATTGACACCGCTACCGCGCAACATTTAATCGATACCATTAACGCGGTCAAACTTTTAGGTTCGCAAGTAATTATTACAGGTGTGCGCCCCATCATTGCTCAAACACTGGTGCATTTAGGCATTGATTTAAGCGGCATTATCACGCGCCCGACAATGGCTTCTGGTTTAAAAGTCGCGCTCGATAAACTTTCCATGAAAGTTATTGATATGTCGAAAGTCTAAGGAGAAATCAAAATGGACGAAAATAATCTTTCCGTTATCAAATTAAAAAACATTCTGCTCGTGACGGTGCCAGATGATCCAGGTGATGACATCATTCATGAATTGCAAACCAAAGTTTTACACGCGATTGAAAAGTATCAATCAAAAGGATTGATTTTAGATATTTCGAGTGTGAACATTTTGGATTCATTTTTTGCTCGCACGATTTCAGAAACCACGCAAATGGTGGCATTGATGGGCGGGCAAACTGTGATTGCGGGAATGCAACCGAGTGTCGCGATTACCGCAACGGAATTGGGATTGCATTTGGGAAAGGCGATTTCAACGCTTGATGTTGACCGCGCCTTAGATATTTTCACGGACAATTTCAAATTGGTGTAGTGATAATGGCAACGGAAGAAACAGGCGAAAATCCAATTAAATCCGAGGGCGATATTGTGACCTGTCGAAAATTGATTCGAAACGCAGCCGCCTCCGCAGGGTTTGGCATGACCGACGTAACACGAATTGTGACAGCCGTTTCGGAATTAGCGCGAAATGTTTTTGTGCATTCGGGCAGCGATGGCGTAATGCGTTGGCAAATTTTGTATCAAGCGGGCAAAGTCGGTATTCAATTAGAATTTGAAGACTACGGCAAAGGGATACCCGATGTCGATCAAGCTATGGAAGCAGGTTTTACAACAGCTGGCACGATGGGCATGGGTTTATCAGGTGTGAAACGGTTAATGGATGATATGGCTATCAAATCTGAAATTGGCGTAGGCACAACTATTACCGTCGAAAAATGGGGTCGCGCTAAATGAGTATTGAGATTGAGCCAAAATTTATGGTGATTTCTAATTCTGCCGAAGTGATTGCAATTCGTCGTATTGCGAAAGAAATGGCGCACGATATGGGTTTCAATGAATGTGACCGAGAAGAAATTAGTCTTGTCGTCAGCGAACTTGCCTCCAACATTATCAAATATGCCGAACGCGGCATCATTACACTTACGCCCGTTTGTAATGAACAGTGTGAAGGTTTAATGATTGAAGCCGAAGACGATGGCGAAGGTTTCAATAAACACACGTCAATGAAAGACGGCGTTTCAACTTCGGGAACATTAGGCGTAGGTTTGGGGGCGGTTAATCGTTTGATGGATGAATTTGATATTTTGCAACGTGAAGACCATTCTGGCACGCGCATCGTTTGCAAACGCTGGTTGCACGACAATTCGAATCGTGGCGAGCATTGCCCGTTTGAATATGGTGTTTTTTCGCGCCCTAAACCTGGTGAAACCGCTAATGGCGATACGTTTATTATCAAAAACATTCGTGGCGCGACGTTAGTGGGCGTGATTGATGGCGTAGGACACGGCATTTTGGCGAGTCAAGCAGCAAATGCCGCGCGGCAATACGTTGAACGACACGCTGAATTGCCGTTGTTAGAAATTTTTCGCGGTGTCGATAGAGCGTGTGCATCGACGCGGGGCGTAGTAATGGCATTGGTTATTTTGGATTGGAAAAAAAATACCTTTCGCTACGCCAGCGTCGGCAATATCGAAGTGAAAGTGCTTAGTCACGGACACGAAAAACCAAAATTTATTGTCCGTCGTGGCATTGTAGGCAAACACGCACCCGCACCCGTCGTGACTGAAAATGTGTGGCATCCTGGCAATATATTGGCGTTGCATTCTGATGGCATTTCGACGCATTGGCAATGGCAGGATTTCGAGCAATACGACAATCATCCTGCTCAAGTTATCGCTGAAGAAATTTACAAATCCACACAAAAAGACCACGACGACGCAACGATAGTAATAGTTAAATGAAAAAACAAGAACTTGAGCAGCTCCTGTCAGATAAAGCCCGTTTAATTGAAGAGTTAGAAGTTGAACTCGAAGAAACGAATCAAGGCATCATTATGTTAATGATGGAACTTGAAGATTTAGAACAGGAAAAATTACGCGAACACATTGAACTGATTAAACAACTGCAAGTTGAGCTTGCCGATACGAATAAAGGCTTGCTTGCGTTGGCAGTTGAACTCGAACAATCTGAAGAAAAATACAGCAGTATTTTAGAACACGCTGCCGAAACAATTTTTACATTTACCGAGGCAGGAGTGGTTGAAACTACGAATCCAGCAGGTGCTAAATTGTTTGGTTATACCGAACATGAATTGCTCGGTATTAACATCAGCGTGTTAATTCCAAAATTTAGTCAAATCGCGCTTGAACTCAATCACGAAGAAAACATTTCACAACCTAATGGCGTACCCGTCATTTATGGTTTTCATAAAAATGGCACAGCATTTCCAATTGAATTTACCTTGGGTAGACCTATTTATGGGAACAAACGCCAATGGTTAGTGATTATTCGAGATATTACTGCTCGCAAAAAAGCCGAAGAAGGGCTGCGTTTAATGGCGAAAATTTTTGAAGGCAGCACCGACGCGATTGTTATTACTGACACGCGCAGTAGAATCTCCGATGCCAACGAAGCCTTCACCACCATTACAGGTTATAAAAAAGATGAAGTTTTAGGCGAACACCCCGCGCTGTTGGGTTCGCACAAACATAACACACACTTTTATTTTGGTTTGCGTTGCACCTTATTAAAAACGGGTGCGTGGAGTGGTGAAATTTGGTCAAAACGTAAAGGTGACGAGATTTTTCCGATTTGGTTATCGATTTATTGTGTCAAAAACCAAAATAATATCACCACGCATTTTGTTGGAATTTTTAGCGATATTACCGCGCGTAAAGCGGCTGAAAATCAGCTTAAACAATTGGCGCATTATGACGCACTGACAGGGTTAGCGAATCGAACACAATTTGTCGAACGCTTGAAATGGTCACTCGATGCGTCTAAACGGGATAACAAACAAACGGCGTTAATGTTTTTAGATTTAGATCGCTTCAAATTGATTAACGATACATTAGGACATCAAGCAGGCGACGAATTATTGATTGAGGTGGCGCGTCGATTGATAGAAGCGGTGCGTGAAGTCGATACGGTTTCACGTTTAGCAGGTGATGAATTCACCGTTATTTTGAATAGCATTAAATCGGCTGAAGAAGCGGGTTTTGTTGCTCGAAAAATTCTTGATACTTTAGCTGTGCCGATGATTTTAGAAGGACGTGAAGTATTTATTTCGACCAGTATTGGTATTACTGTTTATCCATTAGATGGCACGAGTGTTAATCAGTTGATTAAAAATGCAGATACGGCGATGTATCACGCAAAAGAGCGCGGGCGTAATAATTACCAGTATTTTTCTAGCACCATGAATCAAAAAGTGTTGGATGAATTAGAAATGGAAACCAATTTGCGCCAAGCGTTAAAAAATGAGGAATTCACGTTAAATTATCAGCCGCAATTTAATTTACAAACAAAAAAATTGATTGGTTTAGAAGTGTTGTTGCGCTGGAAACATCCTGTGTTGGGTTTCATTTCGCCAGCCGTTTTTATTCCTCACGCTGAAAAAAGTGATTTGATTATTACGATTGGTGAATGGGTGTTACGAACGGCATGCGAGCGAAGTATGGCGTGGCAAGCAGCGGGATTAAAGCCAGTGCGAATTTCGGTCAATTTATCGGGAACACAATTAAAACAATACTATTTAATCGATACGATTACCCAAATTTTACTTGAAACGAAATTGCCGTCCGAATTATTGGAACTTGAATTGACCGAAGGCGTGTTGATGGATAACGCAGAAGTCACGATTAGCACATTAACCGAATTGAAAAAAATGGGCATTCGATTATCGATTGACGATTTTGGCACAGGTTATTCGTCGCTGAGTTATCTGAAACGTTTTCCAATTGACACGCTCAAAATTGATCAATCGTTTGTGCGCGATATTACAACCGATGCCGATGACAATGCGATTGCATCAACGATTATTGCGATGGCGCATAATTTACGCATGAAAGTGATTGCGGAAGGCGTTGAAACACAAGAACAGGCAACGATGTTACAAGAAAAAAATTGTGACGAAGTACAAGGCTATTTTTTCAGTCGTCCATTGGCGGAAGAAAATTTGTGCAAATTATTAGCAGAACTTGAAAATTAATATGACAAAACAACGCAAAGCCGTCGCGCTAATTTCAGGCGGACTAGATTCACTTCTCGCGGTAAAAATGATTCAAGAGCAGGGAATTTACGTCGAAGGCATTAACTTTTTTACAGGTTTTTGTGTCGAAGGACACACGCACGCCATTCGGAATCAAGATAAAGAAAAATCAAAACGGAATAACGCGCTGTGGTCGGCAGAAAAACTGGGAATCAAGCTGCACATTATTGATGTTATCGAGGAATATAAAAACGTGCTAATTAACCCGAAACATGGTTATGGTACGAATATGAATCCGTGCATGGATTGCAAAATTTTTATGATTAAAAAAGCGAAAGAATGGATGCTTGAAAATGACTTTGATTTTATCATCACGGGCGAAGTCATTGGGCAACGTCCGATGTCGCAAAATAAATTCAAATTGCCGTTAATTGCCAAAGAATCAGGCGCAGACGATTTAATTGTGCGTCCGCTATGTGCAAAAAATTTAGAATCGACTTTGCCAGAGCGTGAAGGTTGGCTTGACCGTGAAAAATTGTTGAGCATTACAGGACGTTCGAGAAAGCCACAATTTGCAATGGCAAAAGCCTTTGGTTTTGACGATTTCGCGCAACCTGCGGGCGGATGCTGCTTTTTGACTGACAAATTTTATTCCGCAAAATTGGTTGATTTGTGGCAATCAAACGGACACAAAGATTACGAATTTGACGATATTATGTTGCTCAAAGTTGGGCGACACATTCGCCCCGCGCCACATTTCAAAATTATTATTGCGCGTGACGAAGGTGAAGGGCGTTTTATGCAAGGTTATCGCAAAGAATTTATCAGCGTGCAAGCCAACAGTCATCGCGGTTCAATGGCGTTAATTGACGGTTTGCCGACGGCTGAAGATTTAGAATTGATTGGTGGCATTGTGGCGCGTTACGG
>CAZLGN010000052.1:0-11007 GCA_964558865.1 uncultured Methylomagnum sp. | reverse complement strand
TATTGATTGGCGATAGTTTTCGCGCCACACAAATGAGCGAACAACTTTTAGAAGCAGGTTTTTTAGTCAGCGCGATTCGTCCGCCGACCGTTCCAAAAGGCAAAGCGCGTTTACGGATTACGCTTTCTGCTTCGCATGAATTTGAAGACGTAGCGCGACTGCTTGAAACCTTGCACCGATTACACATTTTGGAGAATTGAAAAATGGTTGAATTTACGTTACCGAAAAATTCTACAGTCACGAAAGCAAAGCCCGCCCAACCTTCAAAAATAGGGGCTTTTCAAGTCGAAATTTATCGTTGGAATCCTGAATCTGGCAAAAATCCACACATTGACACGTTCGATATTTCGCGCGACGAATGCGGTTCGATGGTATTGGATGTTTTGCTGAAAATTAAAAACGAGTTAGACGGTTCGCTCACGTTTAGACGTTCGTGCCGCGAAGGCGTTTGTGGGTCGTGTGCGATGAATGTGAATGGTAAAAATATCCTCGCTTGCACAAAATCCCTTGAGGATTATGGCGATGAAACATTGAAAATTTACCCGTTGCCACACATGAGCGTTGTCAAAGATTTGGTTGTCGATATGACGCATTTTTATGAACAATATGCGTCGATTAAGCCGTGGATTGAAAATTCCACCGCACCCGAACGGGAACGCCTCCAAAGTGAACCCGAACGCGCCGCCTTGAACGACCTTTATGATTGTGTTTTATGCGCCTGTTGTTCGACCAGCTGCCCAAGTTATTGGTGGAACAGCGAACGTTATTTAGGCCCTGCCGTTTTATTGCAAGCCTATCGTTGGATTGCAGACAGTCGGGACGAAAATTCCGACGAACGTTTGAACGCGCTGGATGATGCGTTTAAATTATACCGTTGCCACACGATTATGAATTGCGTTGATACTTGTCCGAAAGGATTGAATCCCGCGAAAGCGATTGCCGATATTAAAAAATTATTGGTACAACGGGCGTGAAAACGTCACAACTTTATTGGCAATGCCGACGCGGTAGTTTAGAGTTAGACTTGTTGTTGAAAAACTATCTCGAAAACGATTATTTACACACAACGGAACAAAAGCGTCAGCAGTTCGCAGAGCTTTTGAAACTCGAAGATGAAGATTTATTACCCGCGTTACTTTCTTTTTTAACTTAACTTACGAAGGATTTACCATGAAAAAAACACTTCTCGCTTTAGCGTTCACCAGTTTGTTTGCCTCACAAGCATTTGCTGAACCGCAAACGTACAAAGAAAACGAAATCGAAGAAATCGCAATGAAAATTCATCACGAAGCCGATCAAGGCGGTTATGAATTACTATCGGTCGTCGATTTGAAAAAAATGATTGATAACAAAGAAAAATTCGTTTTAATCGACGCGCATCCTGAAGCCCAATTCAAAGAAGTATCGATTGCGGGTGCAAACAATTTTGAATTTCAAGGAACGTTCACGCGCCACTGGAAAGACGATGCAATGGGCGGAACAGAAGACGCTTACAAAGCTCTTTTGGGTGACGATTTGAATCATAAAGTCGTCGTTTATTGTGGCGGAAACAAATGCGGACGTTCAAACACCGCTGCCATGTGGACAAAAGAATTTGGCTATCAACACGTTTATCGCGTCACCAGCGGCATTAAAGGTTGGCAAGATGCGGGTTTTGCTGTGGAATCTGCGAAGAAATAATTTTAATTTCGTTCCCATGCGATGTGTGGGAACACTTTAACCAATTCGGAGAAAATCCCATGCAAGCTATTGAATTTCAAGCTACCGCTTTTCAACACTCAATTAAAATTCCAGATTATGTTCCAGACGGCATTTCTTTTCGTGTTTTGTTGCTCGTTGAAGATAATAAAATATCTCTTCCAGCGAAAGTGCCAAACGCTGAAACTATCAAGGCGATGAAAGATGCTAATAATGGCAATGTTCATCGTTACGATTCTGCAAAGGCGATGTGGGCGGATTTGGATAGCGACTAATGCGTGAAATTGTTTTAACGTTATCTTTCAAACAAGATTACAAGCGATTGAGACGCTCTGGTCAGTACACCATGCTGCAATTGCAAACGCTTACAGAGCAATTGGCGAACGACGGAATTTTACCTGAAAAACACCGTGACCACGCACTGACTGGCAATTGGAATAATTACCGCGAATGTCATGTAAAACCTGATTGGTTGCTGATTTATCAAATTAACGAAGTCGAACTAATTTTAGTTCGTACTGGCTCACACAGCGATTTGTTTTAGACAATCGCAAGTTATCATCAAACAAAAATACCATGACCCAAACAGACATCGAAACCCTTTTGAAAACCTTCATCGACCCGCATTACAGCATCGATTTAATCGCCGCGAAAGCCATCAAAAAAATTGAAATCAACGACGCAGACATTCGCGTCGAGGTGGAATTAGGCTACGCAGCAAAAAGCTATTTGGAAACGCTCAAAACGAAACTCACCGAATTATTAAAAACGTTGCCAAACGTCAGCGAAGTGACCGTTTTTGTGCGCGTGAAAATTGTTTCGCACGCGGTTCAACAAAGTTTAAAACCGTTACCAAACGTGAAAAATATTATCGCCGTCGCGTCGGGAAAAGGCGGCGTGGGTAAATCCACAACCGCCGTGAATTTAGCATTAGCATTGGCGGCAGAAGGCGCAAATGTCGGCATTTTAGATGCCGACATTTATGGGCCAAGTGTGCCAATGATGCTGGGACTTTCTGGCGCACCCGAAAGCCATGACAATAAAACGATGCAGCCCAAAACGGCATTTGGCGTACAAACCATGTCAATTGGTTATCTTGTTTCTGACGAACAAGCCTTGATTTGGCGCGGGCCAATGGTGACGAATGCGTTGCGACAATTGCTGAATGAAACGCGCTGGGATGATATTGATTATTTGATTATCGATTTACCGCCTGGAACAGGCGATATTCAACTCACGCTTGCTCAAAACATTCCTGTGAGTGGCGCAATTATCGTCACCACGCCACAAGATATTGCGTTACTTGACGCGCAACGCGGTTTCAGTATGTTTGAAAAAGTGAATGTGCCTGTTTTGGGCTTAGTCGAAAATATGAGCGTTCATATTTGCAGCAACTGTGGACATGAAGAAGCGATTTTCGGAACGGGCGGCGGCGTGGCAATGGCTGAAATTAACAAAATTGAATGTTTGGGCGCGTTGCCACTGGATATTCAAATTCGTTTGCAAGCGGATGTTGGCGCACCGATTGTTATTTCTCAACCCGAAAGTCGTGCCGCTGAAATTTACCGCGAAATCGCCCGCAAAATGGCGGCAAAACTCGCATTAAAACCGAAAGACTTTAGCCATAAATTCCCCAATATCGTGGTGCAGAATTCCGTTTAGATAGATTGCGCGTGATTTTCAGGCAACTGTCAAAGTTGGCTAAAAAATCACGCGCTTTTTGTGAGAAGTTCTTTTAAAACCTATGCGGCATATACCATAGTTGACTGTGTTATATCACACAAATTTTTAAATTCTTTTCAGTTTAAAATTATAACAACTTGAAAATAAAAGAGTTTTTAAATGGCATGGATGTTGCGATATTCATATATGTTGTTATACATTTCATGTGATGCGGTGATTTTTGCGTGAAATGACAACATTTTTAAATTTAATTTTATTTAAGGAACTCATGATTATGAAAATAAACCGTACTATTTTAGCAACCGTTTTAGGTTTAGCCGCTGTTTCAGCGACTGCTGCAACTATTCCTGGAAAAGGAAAAGGTACAATCCCTATGTTCACCGCTGTACAGACTACGGCTGTTTTTACAGCAAAAAGTCAAAGCTGGAGCAATCCAGCATTCGGTGACATGGGCTGGACGCACCATTCTGGTTGGGGATTTTTTACCGCTACCCAAGGTCAAATGGTTACAATCATGGCAACTTCTGAAGTAAAAGGCATTCATCCTGGCGCAACCGTTTGGTATCGTGGTACAGAAGAATTAACAAAAGGCATTAAACCTATTAAAGCGGTTAAAGCGGTTGCAGCGGTTGCAGCGACGGATACTACTCCAGCGGTTGCCGCAGTTGAAGCTGTTGCAGGTGTTTCGGGTTCTGCACCTTATGACTATGTGTTGGATCATTTTTATATCCAAAACGGCAATATGTCTAAAATTGGTGCAATGACGGAAGATGAACCTGCCGAAGCGATTGGCAACCTTGTCATGAAATATGTGACTCATGGTTACGATGTCGATGGTAACACAGTGAATGATGCAGATTTAAAACCGAAAAAAGACAATGTTCCAGGTAAATTGAGCCTTAGTTTTAAAGCCGCTAAAACGGGCGTTTATATGTTCGTTGTGGGTGGTTTTAATCCTGATTCAAACATTACCGATCACGCTGCACTAAATAACATTAAAGTTAGCGTAAAGGTTAAATAATTTTTTATGCTTAAAGAAATCCGCCGTTAGTTTAACTACGGCGGATTTTCTTGTATAAAAACCATCGTAAAACTAACCGCTAATTTTAAAAAATGACCAAATTTAGGTGAATTATGAATAAAAATCACAGTTTTTCGATACCCCAAAAGTCGTTACAACTTTTTGCGTTGCTTTCGTTATCGTTATCGTTGACGAGTAATGTAGCGGCACATGGCAATACACCACCGTCATTAAAAGGCGTAGCAATACCCGTAACACCTGGATTACTTGATGGTGACGCGCCGATTGTGATTGATAAAACTGCCGCAATTCAACTGGGTAAAGCCTTATTTTGGGATTCAGCGGTTGGAAGCGATGGTATGGCGTGTGCCTCGTGTCATTTTCACGCAGGCGCAGATGGACGCATTCAAAATCAATTATCACCTGGAACGTCGCATAAAAAACCAACGGGTTCCACATTTGAAAAAACCGCCTCAGGTGCAGACGGTGGCGTGAATTACACGCTTCAAACCGCTGATTTTCCCCTGTTTCAATTAGCTGACCCAACAGATAAAAATTCAGCCATATTATTTAATACTGACGATATTGTGTCGTCATCGGGTGTATTTTTACGCCGATTTAATAATGCAAATCAAACAGGCAACGCACAAGATACTTGCACATCAATACAAGATAAAATTTTTCATGTAGGGGCTTTAAACACCCGCCAAGTTCAAGTTCGTCAAGCTCCAAGCGTCATTAACGCTGGCTTTAATTTCCGAAATTTCTGGGATGGTCGCGCCAATAACATTTTTAACGGTGTGTCTGCATTTGGTGAACGAGATAAAAAGGCTAAAATTTGGGTCGCCAAAGAAGATGGCACGGTAGTTAGTGAAGCGTTGCGTTTAGAAAATGCGTCTCTTGCCTCACAAGCTGTCGCCCCCGCTCTTAACGATGCCGAAATGTCTTGTACGCAACGTACTTTTCCAGATGTCGGACGTAAATTGTTAGCACGTCAACCGTTAGCCGCACAAGAAATTCATGCTGAAGACAGCGTACTTTCACCGCTTAGAAATTCATCGGGTAAAGGCTTGAAAGTCACTTATAACGATTTAATTCAAAAATCGTTTGCACCGCGTTATTGGGATGGCAAAGGTAATTTTGGCAAACCTAAAAGCGCAAAAGCCTTGCCTTATACTTTGACGGAAGCAAATTTTTCGTTGTTCTTTGGTTTGGCGTTACAACTTTATCAAGAAACGCTTATTTCTGATGATTCACCTTTTGATGCGCCCCGAATTCCAGATACTTATCCCCGAATTCCAGAAGGATTTGATGAACATCAAAAAAAGGGCTTGTCGATATTTCTTGAAGCCCATTGCGCGATTTGTCATCGCGGTGCAACGTTCTCAGCCGCCGCACATCCTGATCTTTTTATAGCAAAAGACTCTCGTGCTTCATTAAGTTTAGTAAATCGCAAAACTTTAAATGGTTCGTTTAACGGTAAAGGTGTGGCGCAAGCTATTATGGATGAAGGTTATGCGAATACTAGCGTTACGCCAGAAGAAAATGATTTAGGCGTGGGCGGAAAAGATCCTTTTGGTAATCCGTTGTCGTTTAGTGAGCAATATGTTCAAAAACTGTTAACGGGTAAATCAATGGTTGACCCGATAACCGTGAATACTTGCGACATGGACAATCCCTTTTTGCTCGATTACAAATACAATGAATTAGTCGAAGACCCATATATCACAGGTGATTGTGGCGATAGTTCAATTTATTCGTTTATTCCAAAGGCTTCGGTATTAAAAACTGAACTCAAAAAAGTGAATGGTGGCAGAGCGTTAGCCGCTGTTAAAGGCGCGTTTAAAATTCCTTCACTTCGCAATATTGAATTGACCGCGCCTTATATGCACAACGGTAGTTTGTTGACGTTAGAGCAAGTTGTGGACTTTTATTTCCGTGGTGGCAATTTCAGTAACAACGCGCATTTTGCAACCGTTGTATTTGAACAGCCGATTACAGCTGAAGAAAAAGCCGATTTAGTGGCATTCTTAAAAACGCTTACTGATGAACGAGTTCGTTTTGAACGTGCGCCATTTGATCATCCACAATTGTTAATCCCGAATGGGCATAGCACGAATGCAGATGTAAAAAATGCGAAACAAGCGCAAGATTTATTTTTAACACTTCCTGCGGTCGGTAAAGATGGACGTGATGCAAAATTAGGCGCGTTGAAATCAATCGAGGATTCAATGAGCCATTAGCATTCAGCATCGAAACGGATGCGAAAACCATCCGTTTCACCATTTAGATTCAAACCATTGCGCGTAATTTTCTAGCCATAGTGAAAAGTTGACTAGGAAATTACGCGCTTTTTTTTTTGAATAAGCTGTAAAATTGGGACGAATTAAACTTCAAAAACTTTAAAACCCGCCTCCTTCGCGCTGCAAACGACACATCCGAAAATTTAGCACACTCCAACAATTGCGCCTTATTAAGAACTAAGAAAGAAATACGCCATAAGCCGCATTAGAATTGAACGAGGTGGTTCTGGTTTAAGTAATCAAAAGGTTCAAAAATATATTTATTTTTGAGCTTTAAAAGATTATCATTTTGGCTAATTTAGGCTCAAATGAAGGTTAAAAAATGGATGTAAAAGGTTCAAGTATTACAAAAAGTAGACGTAAAGGTGTTGTTCGATATATAGAGAATCCAAGTGTCAAAGAGGCTTATTACGATTCTAAAACAGGCAATCGTCGAATTGGTAATCGTACCGATAAAGAACTTGCTTATATCACCTCACCAGATGGCGAACGACTAGCTGAAGCACAGTTTTATGATTATATGACAGTCGATAAAACGAAATTTATCAAACTCTACATCCAAGGTGTAAAAGCATTACAGGGTTTGTCATCAGCAGGAACAAAAGTTTTCGAATTACTTTATTGTGAAATGCAAAAAAAGATTAGTAGTGACAAAATCTATTTGCACTATTCGAGCATTCAAACAGAGGGAGCTATGTCATTAGCTACGTTTAAACGTGGAATGAAAGAGTTAATCGAAAAACAATTTATTTTTGAATCTGTTGAACCTTTCAACTATTTTGTGAATGTTAATTATCTATTCAACGGCGACAGACTATCATTCGTGAAGTCATTCGAATTGAGAAAATAATCCAAAACCTGACAACCTCAACAACTTTAAAACCCGCCACCTTCGTGTAATAATCAAAACTGTAATCTACAAACAAACAAAAACAGGAATCCAACTCATGACAACCAACAAAGCAGGCATCATCACAACCACTATCGGTACAGGCAACGACGCTGCAAATTCAGCCATTTTACAACCCAATGGCAAAATCATTGCCGCTGGTCACAGCTACAACGCCACAGACGATGATTTCGCCCTTGTTCGTTATAACAAAAATGGCTCACTCGATAAAACTTTTGGTATTGATGGCAAACTCACCACGGCAATCAGTTCGTTTAATGAAGCAATCAATTCTGTTGCTTTGCAAGCCGACGGAAAAATTTTAGTTGCTGGTTATAGTTATAACAGCACAGATAACAATGACTTTACTCTCGCTCGCTACAACCCCGACGGCTCACTCGATACCAGTTTTGATTTTGATGGCAAAGTCACCACTGCATTTGCAGGTTTTAAAGAATCTGCATGGAGCGTTTTTCCGCAAGCTGATGGAAAAATTATCACTGCGGGCTGGAGTACAGTATCTACAGATAACAATGATTTTGCCCTTGCTCGCTACAACGCTGATGGTTCACTCGACAGCAGTTTTGATTTTGATGGCAAAGTCACTACGCCAATTGGTTCAAGTAATGACGCAGGGTATCGAGCAACATTACAAGCCGATGGCAAAATTGTGGTTGCTGGTCGGAGTTGGAATGGAACTAAAATCGATTTTGCCTTAATCCGCTACAACACGGACGGTTCACTCGATAGCACTTTTGACGGCGATGGCAAAGTCACAACCGCGATGGGTTCTGTAGAAGACATAATTCGGTCAGTTATCACACAACTCGACGGCAAAATTGTAGTTGCGGGTTATAGCAAAAACGCCACTGATTACGATTTTGCCTTAGCGCGTTATAATACGGATGGTTCACTCGATAGCACTTTTGACGGCGATGGCAAACTCACCACGGCAATCGGTTCGGGGAATGACCAAGCCTTTTCAATGGTATTGCAGTCGGACGGCAAAATTCTGGTTGCGGGTTATAGCACAAACGCCACAGATGCAGATTTTGCACTGGTTCGTTATAACGCTAACGGCTCGCTGGATACCAGTTTTGACGGCGATGGCAAACTCATATTAGCAATTGGTGCAGCGGCTAATTCTCAAAAGAATGGTCTGGTTCTTCAACCCGATGGCAAAATTGTTGTAACGGGCGTAACCAACAACGGCACGGATAACGATGATATTGCCGTCGTGCGGTTTAATCCCGACGGCTCACTTGATACAACGTTTGACGGCAAAGAAATAACGAATAGTTTGCTAACTGGCACAATTCAAATCAGCGGCAATGCGATTCAAAATGAAACGTTGTCGATTCAAAACACCTTAAACGACGCGGATGGTTTAAGCGCATCTACGCCGTTATTCCGCTATCAATGGCTACAAAATGGCATTGCGATTAGTGGCGCAACACAAGCGACTTACACGCTTTCAGAAAATGATATTGGTACAGAAATTACAGTGAAAGTGAGTTACACCGACGGTTTAGGAAAACTCGAAACGGCGACAAGTAACGCAACGGATTTAATTCAGCCATTTTCGCCGCCTGATTTTAGTGTTTTTGAACCGACCTATAACTTAACGGTTGATAAAACGACCGCGAACGAAGGCGAAAAAGTGACCTTCAAATTAAGCACAACAAATTTAGCGGTTGATACCGAAATTCCGTTTAAATTTAGTGGTTCAATTTCAGCTGCAGATGTTTTAGGCGGTTTGAAAACGACCCGTTTTGTGGTGGATGCCAACGGTAACGCGACATTACCGCTGCAATTTTTAGCCGATAAATTCACCGACGGAAAAACCGAAAATTTAACAATGACGTTGAACAATGGTGCAAATCAAAGTGTTACCGTGAAAGATACCAGCCTCACGCCTGTACCTGTTGTGAAACCTGTTGTGAATAATCCCACATCAACAACCAAACCCGATTTTTTAGGCACTTCCAGCAATGACAAAGTGAACGGCACAGAAAATAGCGAGTTTTTTTCTGGTGTGGCGGGAAATGATGTTTTTCTTGGCATGGCAGGCAATGACACCTTAGACGGCGGAACGGGCAACGATTCGTTAAACGGCGGCAATGGAAACGACGTTTTATTGGGTGGCGAAGGTAACGACACGTTAATCGGCGGTAGCGATAACGACAAAATAAACGGCGGCAAAGGAAACGATTTACTAACGGGCGACAAAGGCAAAGACACGCTAGACGGTGGTGAAGGTGCCGACATAATGGACGGTGGCGAAGGCGATGATTATTACTATTCCGACAATGTCAAAGACAGCGTTAAGGAAACGAATAAAGACCCCAAAATTGGCGGCAATGACACCGTTGAAAGCAAACTTACTTACACGCTTGGCGATAATGTTGAAAATTTAGTGTTGGTTGGCGGCAATGAAATCAACGGAACGGGAAACAAACTGAACAACCGAATTGAAGGCAACGCGGTCAATAATTTTCTAAATGGCGGCGTAGGAAATGACACCCTTATCGGCAATGATGGCGATGACACCTTAGACGGTGGCGCGGGTGTAGACAGATTAGAAGGTGGAAAAGGCAGCGACACTTATAAAATGAATAACACCGAAGACAAAATTATCGAAACGCCAAACAAAGACGATCAAGATCAAGTCATTGCCGCCGTTGATTATGATTTGAGCGAAAGTCCGGACATAGAAATGTTAACGTTAGAAGGAATTAAGGCAATTCGCGGAATTGGCAACGATTCTGATAATTCGTTACAAGAAAAAAGCGGCGGCAAAGTAGCCAATTTTCTCGATGGTCAAGGCGGAAACGATAGCATTAGCGGCGAAGGTGGTGACGATACGTTAATAGGTGGCGATGGAAATGACACGTTAGACGGTGGCGAAGGTAACGATGTCGCGGTTTATGAGAATCCGCAGGAATCATATCAATTACTTCTTAACACCGATGTCAATCCGCCACAAATTACGGTCAGATATACGCAGTTTGGTGACGTAAAATTTGGTGAAGAAGACGTTTTAGACAGCATCGAATTTGTGCAGTTTTCTGACGGCGTGAAACACAATATCAACGATGTAATCGATATTACCGCAAGCAGTTCAAGTACAATGTTGATTTTAAACGGAATTGAAATGCAGTGATTTGAGACGGTGCCGTGTTATGCGATAATGAAGCCTTAAAGCAAATCCAATCCCCTTTCAAAAGGGGCTTTTTTTATTAAGGAAAAATATGTGGTTTAAAAATTTAAGTGTCTTTCGTTTAACAGAAGAATTTCCTTTCAATGATGAAACGCTTGCGGAAAAACTTGAAACAATGGCGTTTCATCCTTGCACCAGTCAACAAACGTTTAGCTTCGGCTGGACTGCGCCGCTTGGTAAAGGTGCAGAGCAG
>CAZLGN010000051.1:0-11041 GCA_964558865.1 uncultured Methylomagnum sp. | reverse complement strand
CTATCGTCGCTGCGGCTACTTTGTCGCATCGTTACATTACCGACCGCCAATTGCCTGATAAAGCGATTGATTTAATCGACGAAGCTGCAAGTCGAATTCGGATGGAAATTGATTCAAAGCCTGAATCGATGGACAAATTACACCGCCGTTTGATTCAACTCAAAATCGAACAAGTTGCACTGAAAAAAGAAAAAGATGCTGCCTCGAAAAAACGTCTGCAAATTTTAGAAGCTGAAATTAGCGAACTTGAAAAAGAGTATTCGGATTTAGAAGAAATTTGGAAAGCCGAAAAATCGGCGTTACAAGGCAGTGCGGCGATTAAAGAAAAACTCGAACAAGCCAGAGCCGAAGTTGAAACGGCACGACGTAGCAATGATTTAGCGCGAATGTCAGAATTGCAATATGGCGTAATTCCTGAACTCGAAAAACAAATCGCCGCCTCGGCTAATGTTGATATGTCAAAAATGACCTTGCTTCGCAACAAAGTCACCGAAGACGAAATTGCTGAAATCGTGTCGAAATGGACGGGGATTCCTGTTTCAAAAATGCTTGAAGGCGAAAAAGAAAAGTTGTTGCAAATGGAAGCACATTTAAAACAGCGTGTCGTCGGGCAAGATGAAGCCTTGAAAGCTGTGAGCAATGCAATTCGTCGTTCACGCGCGGGACTTTCTGATCCAAATCGTCCGAATGGTTCGTTTTTGTTTTTAGGGCCAACAGGCGTAGGTAAAACGGAATTGTGCAAGGCGTTAGCCGAATTTATGTTCGATACGCCCGATGCAATGGTGCGAATCGATATGTCGGAATTCATGGAAAAACATTCGGTGGCGCGTTTAATCGGTGCGCCTCCAGGTTATGTGGGCTATGAAGAAGGCGGTTATTTAACCGAACTCGTGCGTCGCAAACCATATTCGGTAATTTTGCTCGACGAAATCGAAAAAGCGCATCCTGATGTGTTTAACATTTTGTTGCAGGTTTTGGACGACGGACGTTTGACGGATGGGCAAGGACGCACGGTGGATTTCAAAAACACGATTATCATCATGACTTCCAATATTGGTTCGGACACGATTCAAGCGTTGTCGGGTGAAGCGTTGTATAGCGTGATGAAAAATGCGGTGATGGATATTGTGGCAACAAAATTCCGTCCCGAATTTATCAATCGCATCGATGAAGCGGTGGTGTTTCATTCGCTCGGACGTGAGCAAATTCGCGCAATTTCAACGATTCAAATTGATTATTTACGAAAACGTTTGCAAGACCGCGAAATCGGTTTTGAAATTTCGGATGCGGCAATTGATTTACTCGGTGAAGCGGGATTTGATCCTGTTTATGGTGCAAGACCGATGAAACGCGCCATTCAACAACAACTTGAAAATCCACTCGCACAAATGATTTTAAGTGGGCAGTTTATCGCGGGAGATGTGATAAAAATTAGTGAAAGAAGCGGCGAACTGAAATTCTCAAAATAGCTTAATTTGCTTTAACAAAAAACCGCCCTTCGAACTTTCTCGAAGGGCGGTTTTTAAAAAATACAACGAATCAACGTAAAAGGCACATTTTCATTACATTGTTTTGGGCGTTGATTATCCTGCGAAGGTTGCATAAATCGAATCGTGCAACGGTGTTTTCCACCGCTAATTTCTGCAAAATAAGGCAATTCACTACCCACATTAACGACCAATAATTGATGAGCAAGATTTGTGTCTAGCGTTACTTGAAAAAAACCTGCGGGCGCAATTTCCTCTGTGATGACATGACTGTCGCGTATAAAATTTAAAATCAAATCAATCGCTACCCACATATCCGTAAATGGGCGACTCCATTGATGTAAATCGTGTAACCGTACCGATTCATCTTGCGTCAGCCAGTAATGAAAATCGGGCAAATCAAACGAACACGTTCCACCTGGAATGCTACTGCGTTGGGCAACACTTTGAAATAAATCACTGTCCATAATGTGATTGCCAATCTTGCCAGTGGTGGCATAGAGTTTTTGACTGATTTCGCGTAATTGAATAAGTAGTTCTTCAACTTTTTGTGAATCGATATTTTGACTTTGATTCACAAAAATTTTATTTAAAATCTGAATGTGACGATCAAGTTCTTTCAGAATTTCAGATTTCAAATCATTGCGTTTGAAAATTGCCATAATGTCCAGCAATACGCTGATTGCGGCACGTTTATCAACGCTATTTTCACCATAAAGATGGTGTTTAAATTGGTTGAAAAGTTGTTCAAGACGAATAAAAACACGCATTCGTTCATTGAGTGGAAATTCATAGGTAATCGGGGTGTTCACAGCGGTGAGATGTCCTACTATCGGCTTAAAGAAAGGTAGAAATTGTGCAGTTTTTTAACTTGTTCTGCAAGCGCGGCACTGTTTTTTGTGTTATCTAAAATATCGTGAGCATTCGCTCTTCTGAATTCGGCTGAAACTTGGCTAGCCATAATCTTTTGAATTCGCTCAATTGATAAATTATCACGTCGTTGCACTCGTTCAATTTGTGTTTTTGAATCACAATCTACAACTAAAATACGATCAACCATTGATTCGGAATAGGTTTCAAACAATAACGGAATGCTCAAAATACAATAATGCGTCGAGAGTAAAGCGAGCTGATTTGAAATTTCTTGAAAAATGCGCGGATGCAAAATGGCTTCTAATCGTTGTTTTTGTGTAGGATTCGAGAAAATTTTGGCTTTCAAAATGACGCGATTCAATTCACCATTTTCTAAAAGTATTTCATCTCCAAACGTATTTTTAATGTGTTTTAGGGCGGGTTGATTTAGCTTAACCAATTGACGTGAAATTTCGTCAGCATCAATAATCGGGATGCCGAATTCAGAAAATAAATTTGAAACCGTCGATTTCCCACAACCAATTCCCCCCGTCAAACCGACTTTTAGCATTACAAGCGTTAGCCACGTTTCATAATTCTAATTTGTAATTCGTTTCCTTCAATTTCTGGTGTATCGCCATTAAATTCTGCACTTTTTATACTGATTTCCCCCATTTTTTCTATCAATAAATCGTTAGTATTGGCAAGACGATTTCCCATAATCACCATCATTTTTCCAGCAAAACGGGGATTTTCATAGATAAATTGCTCCAGTTGCGTTTGATTTTTGATAACAACTAATTTTGCGTCTGTAAGCACTCTTGCCGTCGCACTACGAGGGCGATTTCGATAAAGTGCCATTTCACCAAAAAAATCGTATTGATCAATTACAGCGAGTTCTAATTCAACGCCGTTACGATCAACATAAATTCTTACGCTGCCCTCGATAACAATAAACATTGTTTTGTCTAAGGCACCTTCTTTAAAAACGAGTGAACCAGCTGAGAGTTTAACTGTGGGTAACATAAGTAAAAATCCTTAATTTTGATGGTTAATGTTGATGAATTTAAAAAAAACATTAGCGGTTTATTCTAATCGCCTACCCACGCACTAAGCGGGCATATTTTAGACCAAGTCCACTACGCGCATTTTTTCCGCCGTAATAATTTATCATTGCAACGATCTCATTCTCAATATTGGAAGAATCGAATGTCGTCGTCCATAGATTTTCTTTAATATGTTCAAAAAGAATGTGCTGATTCAGCCCTAAAAGACTGTTGTTATTACCTATGATGGTTTTGCCCATAATTCGTTTTAGTTCATCAGGATGTGGTAATCGCCAGTCTTTAAAACCTCCTAATTTAGAGGAATTAAATCTTTCAATCGCTTTTAAAGCATCGTTGAAACTAATTTCTTTAGGTTTGCCATAAGCACGACGCTTTATCCATTCTTGCCCTATTAAATAACGACACCATAACAACCCCGTTGACGAATCAATCGCCGTACCATCATCACGCGCGATAAATTCTAATGCCAATTTTTCATCTATTTCAGATTTTGAAACTTCGACTTTCAAAATTAAATTTGATGGCTTGATTTCTGCATCTACTTTCTCTTCGGCTTTAAATAATTGGTACAGCGTATTGAGTATTTGCGCCTCACGTTTTAAATTTTCAGCAAATAAAGTGGCAACCGCCTTTTCATATACTGTAAGTTTGTGCAAATGCAACCAGTCCGTTAAATCTCCCGAACGGAATACCTCAAAAAGTGCTGGTGTCAGATTTTTTTGCAACTGCTCTAGCGTTTCGATATTTTCATTGTTAAGCAATAAGTTGTTATCTTTATTCATTTTTCTGTTGTTGAATTTGTAAGGTTAAAAACTAACGGTGAATAATGCGTCGTGGTGACTTATCTTCGGGTTTAATATCTGGCGCAAGCTCCACCTTTATAGCAGAACCTTGAATTTTTGTAGCTAAAATCGCATTTATTTCTGTCATGCGTTCACTCATTGTTTCCATAATTTTTCCCACCACCCAGTAATTTTCGGTTACAAAATGTTCAAATTGGGCTTCTGTTTTAATCAGAATTAATTTCGTTGGTTCGGTCGTTTTTGCCGCGCCATTACGAGGCGTATGGGTATAAATTTCATTTTCCCCAAAAAACTCATGTTTTTTGACAGTGCCAATTTGATGCTCACTCCCATTTTTATTCTCATAGATTTTCACGCCGCCTTCCAATACGAAATACACGGTAGAATCCTCTTCACCTTGTTCAAAAATAATCGTGTTATCTTCAACTTCGACGATAGGTAACTTAGTAATTATTTTGCGTCTAACAACTGATGACATTATTGCGAACTCCATAAAGCGGCACTAGCTTCAGCTTCGGCCAAACGATGTCCCATCATGCGCGTCATTTTCCCTGAAAAATCTGGATTTTCAGCGATAAATTGATCTAGCTGCATTCTGGATTTTATTACCGCTAAACGTGCATCAGCCAATACTCTTGCAGACATGGATCGGGGTCTCTTTCTGAACATTTCAATTTCACCAAAAAAGTCATATTTATGAAACGTTTCTAAATCAACTTCTTTACCATTTCGCGTGACATAAAGTTGAACGCTACCATCGAAAATAATAAACATTCGTCGATCGTTTTGCCCTTCTTCAAAAATCACGGTTCCTTTTTTAACTTTAATCAGTGGGAGCATAGCAAAGCTTTCCTAAAATAAACGACGGTGGAATTTGTATATAAAATACTTCGGCAGATATTCATAATTTTGAATACCTGCCCGATTTTAATTGTCTGTTACTGCGCCAAGTGACGCAGAATTCACTAATTTGGCATATTTCGCCAACACTCCGCGTGTATAACGTGGCGCGGGGTGTTGCCAATTTTCTAAACGACGCGCAATTTCGTTGTCGTCAACGTGCAAAGTCAGCGCATTGGTTTCGGCATCAATCGTAATCGAATCGCCATTTTGAACAATTGCTAACGCGCCACCGACAAACGCTTCGGGCGTAATATGACCAACAACAAAACCGTGTGTACCGCCTGAAAAACGTCCGTCAGTAATTAACGCAACTTCTTTTCCCAAACCTTTGCCCATAATTGCTGATGTTGGCGACAACATTTCGCGCATTCCAGGGCCGCCTTTTGGACCTTCGTAACGAATCACAATCACGTCGCCTTTCACAATGTCACCATTTAAAATAGCTTGCAACGCTTGTTAAAAAAAAAAAAAAACTTTCGCGTTGCCTGTGAAAAGCAAACCTTCTTTGCCTGTAATTTTTGCAACCGAGCCTTCAGCCGCTAAATTGCCATATAAAACCACTAAATGACTGTCTTTTTTAATCGGATTTTCCAAATCATGAATCATGTCTTGACCGATTGGATAAGGTTGAACATCGGCTAAATTTTCTGCCAGCGTTTTACCTGTTACCGTTAAACAATTACCATGCAATAAACCGCTATCGAGCAACATTTTCATCAACGGTTGAATGCCGCCAATTTCAATGAGTTCTGCCATTTGGTAACGACCGCTCGGTTTCAAATCCGCCAACATCGGCACACGTTTCCCAATACGGGTAAAATCGTCGAGCGTAATATCGACTTTCGACGCATTCGCCATCGCCAAAATGTGCAACACAGCATTGGTCGAACCGCCCAACGCAATCACCACGGTAATCGCATTTTCAAACGCTTCTTTGGTCATGATGTCGCTGGGTAAAATGCCTTTTTCGAGCAAATTCAACACCGCTGCGCCAGCACGTTCGCAATCCAATTTTTTATCTTCTGAAACGGCGGCTTGCGCGGAACTGTTTGGCAAACTCATTCCTAACGCTTCAATCGCTGAAGCCATTGTGTTCGCCGTGTACATTCCACCGCATGAACCCGCGCCAGGAATCGCTTTGGCTTCTATTTCAGCCAATTCAGCATCATCAATTTTATTATTTGCCCGTGCGCCGACAGCTTCAAAAACGGATACCACGTCGAGTTTTTGGTTTTTGTGGCAACCTGGCAAAATCGTACCACCATAAACGAAAATTGCGGGACGATTCAAACGCGCAATTGCCATCATGCAACCTGGCATATTTTTATCGCAGCCACCGATGGCAATCACGCCGTCAAAACCTTGGCAACCAATTACCGTTTCAATCGAATCGGCAATCACTTCGCGCGACACGAGCGAGTATTTCATTCCTTCCGTTCCCATCGAAATGCCGTCAGAAATGGTAATTGTGTTGAAAATAACGGCTTTACCGTTTGCGGCATTCACGCCTTTTGCGACTTCGTCAGCGAGTTTGTTGATGTGCATATTGCACGGCGTAACCATGCTCCACGTTGAAGCTACGCCAATTTGCGGTTTTTTAAAATCCTCGTTCGTAAAACCAACCGCGTGTAACATGGCGCGACTGGGTGCGCGTTCCATACCGTCAACCACTAAAGATGAAAAGGTGCGAGTATTTTTATTGTCTGTCATAAGAATTCTGTTATTTAAAGTTTATCGTCGTAATACATTTGTTTTGCAGCTTCAAAAACTTGTTCACCAATGTATCGCATATTATCTTCAGTCATTAGAACTATAGCCTCAGTTTCAATGAATCGATTAGATTTAGAAATAACACCATTCTTCCAGCCTTTGAGTTTAATCCACGGAATATCTCTTCCACTCTTCGACTTTTTAATATCGATAGTGACATTCATCGTGATGCTGTAAGTTTTTTTCATTGCTGTTTTATCCACTGTTTTGCACCATCAACAGAACCAAATTCACCACCATGAATACTGTTAATTGCTTGAGCTTTCACTCTACCGTTCTTTTTGACACAAATTACAAATTCTCCGTCGATAAGAACTTGGGCAGCATCAGAACCCCACCCACCTTTTGTTACAACAAGTTGTTTATTTTTATAAACTTTGACATTAACACCATCAATTTTCGCTTCGTAACTCATGATTTTTCTCCAGATTTAAATTTAATAAGTATCCCAACTGCTACGGCGTTTCCAGCTTAATTTCGGCAAAATGAAACCCAGTAATACGCCAACTAACGCCAAAATTCCACCGTACAAAAACCAATCTTGATTCGCGGTATCAAGTAACGCTTGGTTTTCAAGTTTTACTTGTTGTAAATCGCGTTCAACTGCAACGTAACGTTCTTGTAATTCATCGCGTTCATTTTTCAGTTGAACTGCACCACCAGAAATCTTTTTCAGCTCATTCAATTCGCGGCTCAGTTTATCGCGTTCTGTCGCCAACGATTGCTCTAATGTCGTTCCAGGCGTAATGACTTCTTTCGCGGCTTTAAGTTCTGCTTCTAATTTTGAAACTTGACCTTGTAACGCGGCGATATTTTTTGCCGCAATGTCATCGCGGTCATGTTCAGGTGCTTCTTTTTTAGTATATTTCGCTTTGATGTAGCCTTCTGTACCATCGATAGTTCGAACTTTTACAAAACCCGTGTGCGAGGACATTTCGCCCAGTGTCGTTAAAGGCGTTCCCGTCGGCAACGATCTGAGTTTTGCGGTATAACTCGGCGAACTCCACAGCGTTAAATTGTAATCATCTGCTACATAAACAACGTCGTTGCTAGCATTAGCGGTAACGCTGATAAGCATTAACGCAGACAAAATTAGTTTTTTCATAACCCTTTGCCGTTAATCATTAAGTAAAGAAATTTTCGCATCGCCACACATCAGTAATTCTAATAGAGCCTTTTGAGCGTGCAAACGATTTTCTGCTTCGTCAAATATCACGCTTTGTGTGCCGTCAATCACATCGGCACTGACTTCTTCGCCACGATGTGCTGGCAAACAGTGCATAAATAATGCGTCAGATTTCGCCGCCGCCATAACCTTTGAATCTACTTGATAATCTTTGAAAGCGATTTCGCGCAATTTCTGTTCGTCTTCTTGCCCCATGCTTGCCCAAACATCGGTTACAACCAAATCTGCATTTTTCGCCGCTTCAAGAGTTGTATCAAAAAATCTAACTCTATCACTACCCGCCAATGCAACAATTTCAGCGTCAGGCAAATAGCCCAACGGTGACGCGATATTCAGCGTGAAATCTAACACTATTGCAGCATGAATGTAAGAGTGGCACATATTATTACCGTCGCCAATCCACGCGACGGTTTTACCGCGAATGTCGCCACGATGTTCAAAATACGTTTGCATATCGGCAAGTAACTGACACGGATGTTCTTTGTCGGTTAGTCCGTTGATTACAGGAACCCGCGAATTTTCAGCGAAATGTGTCACGGTTTCATGTTCATGCGTCCGCAACATCACACAATCCACCATTCGTGAAATCACTTTCGCACTGTCGGCAATCGGTTCACCACGTCCGAGTTGGGTATCACGCGGCGACAAAAATAGCGCGTGTCCGCCAAAATGTGCCATGCCCGTTTCAAATGAAACACGGGTGCGAGTCGATGATTTTTCAAAAATCATTCCCAAAACTTGCCCTTTCAACGGCTGATAATCGTGGTCACGAACGTGTTTTAACATGATGGCACGGGCGATTAACGTCCGAAATTCATCGCTAGTTAAATCTAGCAAACTTATAAAATGTCTTGGTTTTTTCATGGGTTGGTTTGTTCTTGAATTAGCGTTGATAACGTCTCAACAAGTTGGGTTATTTGGTCTGCGTCAATAATTAGTGGTGGCAATAATCGAATAACTTTATCTTGCGTGACGTTGATTAACAAGCCCGCCGCTAACGCATTGCCAACAATTTCTGTGCAAGGCAAATCTAATTCGATGCCAATCATTAAACCTACATTGCGAATTTCGACGATATGCGAATTAGCGTGTAATTTTTCTTTGAATCCCGCGCAAATTGCATCACCTTTTTCAGTCGCTTGGGCAATTAAATCGCTGTCGCTTAGTGTATTTAATACGGCAAGTGCCGCACTACACGCTAACGGATTGCCGCCAAATGTGGAACCGTGATTGCCCGCAGTGAAAATTTCAGCCGCTTTACCACTTGCTAAACACGCACCAATCGGAACGCCATTGCCTAATGCTTTTGCCAAGGTGCAAACGTCGGGAATGATGCCGTTATGTTGAAAAGCAAGAAATTTACCTGTTCGACCAATGCCCGTTTGAATTTCGTCGAGCATCATTAAAATATCGTATTCATCACAAAGCACGCGAATTTGATTTAAATAATCTGACGCTGGAATGTTCACGCCGCCTTCACCTTGAATCGGTTCAACGAGAATTGCAGCTATCGAGGCATTTTCAGAAAGTACGGTTTTAATCGCGGCAATATCGTTGTACGGCACACGCACAAAGCCTTCGACCAAAGGTTCAAATCCTTGTTGAATTTTTGCATTTCCTGTAGCACTTAACGTCGCTAATGTTCGTCCGTGAAAACTCTTTTCTGCAACGATAATCGTTGGAATTTCGATGCCTTTGGAATGTCCGAATTTTCGCGCCAATTTAATTGCCGCTTCATTCGCTTCTGCGCCTGAATTGCTGAAAAAAACATTGGTCATACCGCTCATTTGAATAAGTTTGTCGGCGAGTTTTTCCTGGCTAGCAATTTGATAAAGATTCGATGTATGCAGTAATCTCGCGCTTTGTTGACAAATTGCATCGTGAACCGCTGGGTGTGCGTGTCCTAAATTACAAACTGCAATGCCAGACAACGCATCTAAGTAACGCTGCTGATTTTCGTCCCAAAGCCACGCGCCTTCACCTCGTTCAAAGGTAACGGCAAGTCGTGCATAAGTGGGCATAATGTGACTGCTCATAAGGTTTTGCCTGTCAACAAAAAAGGGCGGATTATAGGTTTCAATTGGTTTGCAAGCAAGCTGGCTAAATTTTAAATTCGTATTTGATGCAATTAAATTTTAAGATAAAAACGCAAACAAACCTTTTTGAGGACATTTAAATTAAACTCATCCCCGTCATAGACTTGAAAAATAACACCGTTGTTCATGCAAAACAAGGTCAACGAGCGCAATACCAACCAATAAAAAGTGTGCTGACATCAAACTCCGACATTTATTCTGTTTTGAATGGCTTTTTAAAATTGCATCAATTTGATACGTTTTATCTTGCCGATTTGAACGCAATTACAGGGCAGGGCAGTCATGCCGATTTAATTAAAAAGGTTTTGAAAGACTTTCCGAAAATTACGTTTTGGATTGATGCGGGTTATCAAAAAGCACGAACGTTTCCGTCGAATTATTTGCCCGTTCTAGGCAGTGAGTGTTTTACGGACGAAAATTTTGTTGAAATTTTAGCATTTGAAAAGCGTTTTATTTTATCTTTGGATTTTGATTCGAATGGCGAAAAATTAGGCGCGAAAACACTTTTTACGCAACCTGAATGGTGGTCTGAAAATGTGATTGTCATGACCTTAAATCGCGTAGGAAGTTCGCAAGGTACAGCAATTGATTTATTGAAAAAGTTTAAACGCGACTTTTCAAAAACGACTTTTATTGCAGCAGGTGGAATTCGAAATTTTAATGACCTGAAACAGCTTGAATCGATTGAAATAGAACAGGTTTTGCTAGCAAGTGCATTACATTCTGGTGCGATTACAAAAGCTGATATATTGAAACTTTAGGCAAAAAAATACCTCCAACATGGAGGCATTTTTTATTCATTCGAATTAAGCCAAAAGACTCAAATTGAATTAAACGCTGTTTGCAGCAAACGGATGTTTTGCTTCTTTTTTCGCAG